>NZ_JBHYVA010000585.1:0-5532 GCF_042750055.1 Streptomyces sp. NPDC059456 | reverse complement strand
ATGCCGGACGGCATCGCCCTCCTCGGTATGCCTGCCGCATGACCCGCGTTTCGGCGCTGCCCGCACCAAGGGCCGCCGCCGATCCCGTCCTCCTTGGACGGCCATCTTCCGAGCGCGCGTGCAGGCGCGGTTCCTTCCCTTCACCGTTGCCAGGAGTGTCTTGTGCCTGTTTCGCTTCCCCCTGCCCTCGAATCGTTCCTCGATCTCCTGCGCTGTCCGACGTGCGGCGCCTGTCTCCACTCCGGCCGCAGCGCGCTGCGCTGCCCGGCGAGCCACACCTTCGACATCTCCCGTCATGGCTATGTCAGCCTCCTGACGGGCGCCCGTGCCACCAGCGGCGACGACGCGGCCATGGCCCGAGCCCGGGACCGGTTTCTGGCCACAGGCAGGTACGGGCCGATCCGCCGGATCGTGGCTCACCTGGCGGCCGACGCCGTGCCCGGGCAGAGCACCGTGGTGGACGTGGGGTGCGGCACTGGCTACTACCTGGCCGGCGTCCTTGAGCAGTTGCCCAGTGCCCGCGGTCTGGGTCTGGACACCTCGGTGCGCGCCCTGCGCGCGACGGCCCGTGCCCATGAGCGAGCAGCCGCTGCGGCCTGGGACGTTTTCCGCCCCCTTCCACTGGCTGACGGGATGGCCGACGTCGTGCTGGACGTGTTCGCACCGCGCAACCCAATCGAGTTTCACCGGGTGTTGCGCCCGGGTGGTCGGTTGGTCGTGGTACGTCCGACCGGGAGGCACCTGCTCGAATTGCGCAGCCAGGTGCCCGGGATGGTTGCGATCGACCCGGCCAAGGAACGTCGTCTGCACAAGGTGCTGACCCCTTTCTTCGAGGCCGCGGATACCAAGCTGGTGGAGTACGTCACGTCCTTGACCCGACCGGAGGCCCTTGATCTGGTGGGGATGACGCCGAGCGCACGCCATCTGAACGGTTCGGACCTGGGCTATTACGGTTTCGTGCCCGACCAGGTCACCGTGTCCGTGCTGGCCACCGCCTACCGGCCTCGGTGACCACGAGCGGGCGCACGCGCCTACTGACGGACGAACAGTGGGCACGCCTGGCGCCCTACCTTCCCTGTAACGCGGGGAGAGTAGGGCGCCCGTTCGCCGACCACCGCCGCGTCACCGAGGGAATCATCTACCGGTACCGCACCGGGATGCCCTGGCGAGACCTGCCCCACGAGGTGTTCGGACCCTGGCAGACGGTGTGGAAGCGACATCGCAGGTGGGCCGCTGACGGCACGTGGGACTCGGCTCTGGCGCGACTGACCTCCCAGGCAAGCGCGGCGACTCGAGGTGGCCGGCCTTCGCCCGCCGCTACGGCTTCGACACCTGCCGCCCGGTCCAGTGGGAGGTGGCTGTTTTCTGCTGCTGGTGTTGGGAGTCATTGAATCTGCACAGTGGCCGTGCTTCTGACCTGGGGTTGTGTGGTTTGGGTGGGCGAGCCGGTCATCTCCCGGCTGACGGCGCGGCGTCGGAGGCGGAGGCGCTGATGGAGAGCACGTTTTTCCTTGGGGGAACGCAGCCGCGGAGGGGTGCTCTGGGTTGTGCCGTCACAGCCAGCCGCGCTGGGCAGCCTTGAGACCGGCCTCGAACCGGCTGGTGGCGTGGAGGCGTTCCATCAGCCCGGCCATCTGGCGGCGTACGGTGCGCAGCGAAACCCCGAGGCGCTTGCCCGCGACATCGTCCGTCAGCCCGGCCGCCAGCAGCTTCAGCAGCTCCCGCTCACCGGTGCTGATGCCGTCCTGCGTCGGCGGATTGCGGTTCGCGCCGAGGGGTACGGCAGTCTCCCAGGTCTGCTCGAACAGTGTGATCAGCGAGGTGACGATGCCTGGTGCCGTCGTGCACAGCGCGCCGAGTCGGGAGTTGGCCGGGTCGATTGGGACGATGGCCGTCGTGCGGTCGAACACCAGCAGCCGCGGTGGCAGTACGGGGCTGGTGCGGACCTGGCCGCCGCGTTCGGTGGTCCACTGGGCGTAGGCGAGGGTGGGCGGGTCGTTGCGGACGCTGTCCTGGTAGACGGCCCGTAGTTCGACGCCCTGGGAGATGGCCCGTTCGTCCAGTGGGCGCGAGGCGTCCAGGCTGGCCTGTGACTGGGCGCCACCGGGGATGATCGCGAGGCATTCCTCGGAGAGATTGTGGGTCAGGATCTCCAGGCGCGCCTGGATGGCGTCGATCCCCACCAGGCGCTCGGTGCCGTCGGTCTCCGTGTTCGGCCGCAGGCCGGCGTACTCGGCGATGGCCTGCGCGGCCGCGGCCTTGCTCGCGGCCAGCTGCTGCTGGCGCTTTGCAAGGTCCTCCTCCTGGCGGCGCAGGATCAGCTCCAGGCTCACCTCGGGACTGACGGCCCGCAGTCCGCCGGAGGTCTCGCGGGAGGATGTCAGGAGGTTCAGGTCGACGAGCCGGTCCAGTGCGTCCCGTACGCGGGTTTCCGGCAGCGCGAGGCGTGCGCTCAACTCGGCCAGTCCACCCGCCGGATCCGTCAGCATCCCCCGGTACACGGACTCCTCGTCCCCATCGAGCCCCAACGCTTCCAGCATCCCCAGCCCCCCAGCTGTTCCGTACGGACGGGCAGGTCAGACCGCCCACAGATGATCTTAAGCCGCCCCCCGCCCAGTCCTGCCGGGCGGCACCAAGCTGCCAGGCAGCAGGGTGCCAGCCCGAACCACTTCCAGCCTCCTGACCTGGGCAGCAAGATATTGATCACCGGGACGGCGGGGCAAACAAGCCCCACCCCAGGCCAGGGCCGAAAGGTCGTGCCGGAGCAGCGCGCACCACCCGCATCGCAACCGCCATCGCCTTACTCGGGGGAAACGTCATGTCTCGCACCACGCACTTCATCGCTGCCGCCGGCCTGGCCGCTCTGTTCTCCATCAGCGCCGCATCCGCCGCCGTCGCCGCACCTTCCGCAGGCACCGGAGTGATCGGCTGGGACTCCTACCGTGCGCTCTCCGCCGGCGCTCCCGTCATCGGATGGGACTCCGCGGCCGCGGACAAGCGCGTCATCGGCTGGGACTGACGCCACGTGTGGGTGATCCAGGCCTCGTTGCACCGCACCCTTCCAGGACCGGCCCCCCAGGGGTCCTCCCACCTCATCCACGACCTGCTCTGGGCGCACGCCACTCAGGCAGAGGGCCTGGAGCACATCCGGCCCCGCCCCACCGAGCACGGTCTGGACCTCTTCCTCTTCGTACGCGCCCACTGCGATACCTCGGCCCTCGAGCAGATGCGCACGCTGCTCACCCGGGTGGACACACCCATCGCCGCGCACGGTTACACCGTCGCCGCGCCCTGAACTTCCGGCAGGCGCCCCGCGCCACCGGGTCATGCCCTGCGTCGGAGCCCCGACGCCGCACTGAAGTACGCCCCACCACGCCACTGAGAAGGCACCGCCATGCACGATTCCAGGAGACTCGCCATGTCCAAGACCAAGAACACCTCCCGTCTGAAGACCGGACTCGCCGCCCTCGTCGCCGCCGCAGCGATCTCCGGCCTCGGTATGGGGCCCGCCCAGGCCGCTTCGGAGCTGGACCAGATGGCATCGCTGGCCAAGAGCCAGAACGGCAACGGACCCTGCGCCAACGGCGGCTACGACGACGACATCAACCAGAGCAACAGCTGCAACGGCTACGGGGGCCAGGCGCACGCATGGTGCGCCGACTTCGTCGGGTGGGTCTGGTCCCACTACAACGTCACGGGCATGAGCACGCTCACCGACGGTGCCGCCAGCTTCTACGAGTACGGCGTGAAATACGGGACCAAGTCCTCCAACCCGCACGTCGGCGACGCCGTCGTCTTCGGCTACAGCAACGGCTACGCCCAGCACGTCGCCATGGTCACGGCGGTGAACGGCGACCAGGTCACGATCACCGGTGGAAACCAGGGCCACTCCACTCACCCCCAGGGCATCGTCAGCACCAGCACGACCACCTCGTACCGGGTGGGGCAGGCGCCTTGGGGCCAGACCATCAGCGGCTACATTTCGCCGAAGCTCCAGGCGGCGACTCCGCCGAAGGTCACCCTGAACGGGCTGGGCGGCACTGCCTCCGGCGTCGCGGACCTGTCCGCTTCGACGACCGCCGGCACGTACCCGGTGGCCTCAGTTCAGTACTACGTGGACGGCAAGCCGGTCGGCGGCAAGCAGACGAACGCCCCGTACGGGTATGCCTTCGACACCAGCCGGGTCCCGGACGGCAAGCACATCGTGTCCGTCGAGGCGACCGACACCAACGGAAACACCGGTACCTCCCGCACCCAGGTCATCACCTCCAACGGCGAGGCCACCTCCACCTTCCAGGCTGACTTCAACGGAGACGGCAAGGCCGACATCGGTGTGCTGTACGACTACGGCCAGGAGGGAGACGGCACCAACCACACCGGCCTGTGGACGTACCTCAGCAACGGTACGGGCTTCAACCAGCCGGTAAAGGTGTGGGACAGCGCCGCTTCCGGCGGCGGTTCGTGGAACTGGGACCGCTCGAAGGTGACGACGGGCGACTTCAATGGCGACGGCAAGTCGGACATCGGAGTCCTTTACAACAACGGCCAGGACGCGGACGGCACCAACCACACTGCCCTGTGGACGTTCACGAGCAACGGCAACGGTTTCAACGCGCCGGTCAAGAAGTGGGAGAGCACCGGGTCCTGGAACTGGAACCGCTCCAAGGTGACCTCGGGTGACTTCGACGGCGACGGCAAGACCGATGTCGGCGTGCTCTACAACATCGGCCAGCAGACGGACGGCACCAACCTGACCGCCCTGTGGACGTTCACGAGCACCGGCAACGGCTTCAATGCGCCGGTCAAGAAGTGGGACAACGACGACCGCACGACCGGCTCCTGGAACTGGGACCGCTCCAAGATCGTGGCTGGCGACTTCACCGGCGACGGCAAGGCCGACATCGGCATGCTGTACGACATCGGCCAGCAGACGGACGGCACCAACCTGACCGCCCTGTGGACGATGACGAGCACCGGCTCCGGTTTCAACGGTCCGGTGAAGAAGTGGGACAACGACGACCGCACGACCGGCTCCTGGAACTGGGACCGCTCCAAGATCACGGTCGGCGACTACAACGGCGACGGCAAGGCCGACATCGGCGTCCTCTACAACAACGGCCAGAGCGAGGACTCCCGCAACCAGTCCGCGCTGTGGACGATGACGAGCACCGGCTCCGGTTTCAACGGCCCGGCCAAGAAGTGGGACTCGGGCAGCGGCAGCTGGAACACCGACGCCAGCAAGCTCACCTCGGGTGACTTCGACGGCGACGGCAAGACCGATGTGGGCGTGCTGTACGGCTACGGCCAGCAGGACAACGGGACCAACCGGACCGGCCTGTGGAAGTTCTCCAGCAACGGTACCGGCTTCAACAGCCCGGCCCTGACCTGGGACAGCGCCAACAGCGGCAGCTGGAACTGGGACGCCAGCAAGCTCGCCTGACGGCCGGCCCTCCGACCGGGGCGGCGGGTTACATGCCCCCCGCCCGCGCCCCCCTGGCCCCCGCCGACCCCACCAGGGGTATGTTGCAAGTC
>NZ_JBHYVA010000584.1:0-5534 GCF_042750055.1 Streptomyces sp. NPDC059456 | reverse complement strand
CGGGGGGCGCCCCCCTCCCACCCCCCCTCCCCCCCACCCGGCGGGTGGGGCGGGCGGGGGCGCCCCGCGCGCCCCGCCCCCCCCGCACCCCTGCACCGTTCCGGCCCCGGCCACCGCCGGGAGACGCCCCCGCAGGGCTCCGCCCGGGCCCGTACGGGCGCCACGCGCCCCTCGCCGCGCACGCCGGCGGGGGAGGCGGGGCGGGGACCCGGAACGACCACCGCAACGACGCAGAAGGCAGACTGACAGCGTGAACTGGGATGACGAGAGCGACGACCGGATCGTGGCGGCGGCCGCCGACGGCGAGGACACCGCGGTCGAAGCGGCCCTGCGGCCCAAGGACCTCGGCGAGTTCGTCGGCCAGGAGAAGGTCCGCCAGCAGCTGGACCTCGTCCTCAAGGCGGCCCGCCAGCGCGGGGCCACCGCCGACCACGTCCTGCTCTCCGGCGCGCCCGGCCTCGGCAAGACCACCCTCTCCATGATCATCGCCGCCGAGATGGGCGCGCCGATCCGGATCACCTCCGGCCCCGCGATCCAGCACGCCGGCGACCTCGCCGCGATCCTGTCCTCCCTCCAGGAGGGCGAGGTCCTCTTCCTCGACGAGATCCACCGCATGTCCCGGCCCGCCGAGGAGATGCTGTACATGGCCATGGAGGACTTCCGGGTCGACGTGATCGTCGGCAAGGGGCCCGGCGCCACCGCCATCCCGCTGGAGCTGCCCCCGTTCACCCTCGTCGGGGCGACGACCCGGGCGGGCCTGCTGCCGCCGCCGCTGCGCGACCGCTTCGGTTTCACCGGGCACATGGAGTTCTACGCCCCCGAGGAGCTGGAACGCGTCATCCACCGCTCCGCCCGCCTCCTCGACGTGGAGATCGACACGGCCGGCGCCGCCGAGATCGCAGGCCGCTCCCGCGGCACCCCGCGCATCGCCAACCGGCTGCTGCGCCGCGTCCGCGACTACGCGCAGGTCAAGGCCGACGGGGTGATCACCCGTGAGGTGGCCGGCACCGCCCTCCAGGTGTACGAGGTCGACGCGCGCGGGCTCGACCGGCTGGACCGGGCCGTGCTCGAAGCCCTGCTCAAGCTGTTCGGCGGGGGCCCCGTCGGGCTGTCGACCCTCGCCGTCGCCGTCGGCGAGGAGCGGGAGACGGTGGAGGAGGTGGCCGAGCCGTTCCTGGTGCGGGAGGGCCTGCTCGCCCGTACCCCCAGGGGCCGGGTCGCGACCCCCGCCGCATGGGCTCACCTGGGGCTCGTCCCGCCGCAGCACGCCGGGAGTGGATCAAGCGGACAACAGGGCTTGTTCGGGGCCTGACGGCGCGGAGGTTCGACCGGTCAGGAACTGCGGTGCCATGCTGGGCGTTGTTCCATCGGTGCGGACTCGCCTAGACTCCGCCGATGCCGACCCTTCAGGTCGGCATGCCCACCCCCGTAGAAAAGGCCGTCTCCCGTGCGGTCGTGCGAAGGATCTCCGTCCCGTGAATCTCGTGACACTCCTCCCGTTCATCGTGCTCATCGGGGCGATGTTCCTGATGACCCGTTCCGCGAAGAAGAAGCAGCAGGCGGCCGCGCAGATGCGTGACCACATGACGCCCGGTACCGGTGTCCGCACCATCGGCGGCATGTACGCCACGGTGAAGGAGATCGGCGAGGACACCGTCACCCTGGAGGTGGCCCCCGGTGTCCACGCGATCTACGCGAAGAACTCCATCGGCGCCGTCCTGGAAGACGCGGAGTACAACCGAATCGTCCACGGCGCCGGCGATGATCTGACGATCGACACGCCGGTCGTCCCGGACGACGCCTCCTCGCTCACCCTGGACAAGGGTGACGAGGCCGACGCCCCGAAGCTCGACCTGGGCAAGAAGGACGAGCCCGCGGCGGACGAGCCGAAGGCGACCGAGGCCAAGGCCGACGACGCGGACGAGGCGGAGCCCAAGGACGGCAAGGACGGCAAGGGCGACGGCGAGGCCGGCGCGAAGTAGCGCGCGGCCGGGGACCGGGCAGGCGTCTGACCGGCGGCCGCCGCGGTCCCCGTCAGTGACACTTCTGCGGGGGGCAGGGGTCCCCACCACACATTTCGTGGCCGTCCGCGCGCTGACCCGGCGCGGGGCGGTTGGACAGGGAGATACGACAAGGTGGCAGCACCGAAGAAGGGCCGGCGGCCCACGGGGGCTCAGGGGAGGCCGGGGCGCGCCCTGGCGATCATCCTGATCGCAATGGTGGCGCTCACCGCGGGGATGTTCCTCACGAAGCAGACGACTCCCCGCCTCGGCATCGACCTCGCGGGCGGTACGAGCATCACGCTCAAGGCCAAGAGCGAGCCCGGCAAGCCGGACGCGATCAACGAGACCAACATGAACACGGCGGTCGGCATCATCGAGCGCCGCGTCAACGGTCTCGGCGTGTCGGAGGCCGAGGTCCAGACGCAGGGCCGCGACCACATCATCGTGAACATCCCCAAGGGGACGAACGAGAAGCAGGCCCGCGAGCAGGTCGGTACCACCGCCCAGCTGTACTTCCGCCCGGTCCTGGCCTTCGCCGACGGCGCCCCGGCGGCCCCCGCGGCCACGCCGAGCCCCTCCGCGAGCAGCTCCGGCGCCCCGAAGGCCGAAGGCAGCACCAAGCCCAGCGCCCAGGCCACCCCGTCGTCCAGCGCCACTTCCCAGGGCCGTGTGCTCAGCGAGGCCCTCAAGGCCCCTGGTGCCACCGCCTCTCCCTCGCCCTCGGCGAGCGAGTCGAAGAAGGCAGACGACAAGGCTCCGGCTCCGAGCCCGACCCCGTCGGGCATCGAGGCGGCCGCCGCCGACCTCCAGGCGAAGTTCGCCGCGCTGGACTGCACCAACGAGGCGCAGCGCGCCGCGGCGGGCAAGGGCGCCAAGCCCGAGGACCCGACGCTGGCCTGTGGCAAGCGCGGCGACACCTGGGGCAAGTGGATCCTGGGCCCGGTCGGTGTGTCCGGTACGGACGTGAAGGACGCCAAGGGACAGATCAACCCCCAGTCGGGGCAGTGGATCGTCACCATGCAGTTCACCGACAAGGGCGCGGACAAGTTCGCCAAGATCACCGGTGAGCTCGCCACCAAGCAGATGCCGCAGAACCAGTTCGCGATCGTGCTCGACGGCGAGGTCGTCTCCGACCCCTCCGTCAGCCAGGCGCTGACCGGCGGCAACGCCGAGATCTCCGGCGGCTTCACCCAGCAGTCCGCGATGGACCTGGGCAACATGCTCTCGTACGGCGCCCTGCCGCTGACCTTCCAGGAGGACAGCGTCACCACCGTCACCGCCGCGCTCGGCGGCGAGCAGCTGAAGGCCGGCCTGATCGCCGGTGCCATCGGCCTGCTCCTCGTGGTGATCTACCTGCTCGTGTACTACCGGGGCCTGGCCTTCATCGCCATCGTCAGCCTCCTGGTGTCCGCGATCCTCACGTACACGATCATGGCGCTGCTCGGGAAGGGCATCGGCTTCGCGCTGAACCTGCCCGCCGTCTGCGGTGCGATCGTCGCGATCGGCATCACGGCGGACTCGTTCATCGTGTACTTCGAGCGCATCCGCGACGAGATCCGCGAGGGCCGCACCCTGCGCCCCGCCGTGGAGCGGGCGTGGCCGCGCGCCCGGCGCACCATCCTGGTGTCCGACTTCGTGTCGTTCCTGGCCGCCGCGGTGCTCTTCATCGTGACCGTCGGCAAGGTGCAGGGCTTCGCCTTCACCCTGGGTCTGACGACCGTGCTCGACGTGGTCGTGGTGTTCCTGTTCACCAAGCCGATCATGACGCTGATGGCCCGCACGAAGTTCTTCTCCAGCGGTCACCCCTGGTCCGGGCTGGACCCGAAGCGGCTCGGCGCCAAGCCGCCGCTGCGCCGGTCCCGCCGCACCGGCTCCGGCACCGGTTCCGTCACCGCTCCCCTCGACGTAAAGGAGGCGTGAGAGATGTCGAAGCTGGGAGATCTCGGCGCCAAGCTGTACCGCGGTGAGGTCGGCTACGACTTCGTCGGCAAGCGCTTCATCTGGTACGGCGTTTCCATCCTGATCACCATCACGGCGATCGTGGCCCTGGCCGTTCAGGGCCTCAACATGGGCATCGAGTTCAAGGGCGGCGCGGTCTTCACCACGCCGAAGACCGCGGTGTCGGTGACCCAGGCCACCGAGGACGCCGAGAAGGCCTCCGGCCACCAGGCGATCGTCCAGAAGCTCGGCAACGGCACCCTGCGCATCCAGATCTCGAGTCTGGACCCCGCCCAGGCCAACGCCGTCAAGACCAAGCTCGCGGCCGACCTGAAGGTGCCCGAGGCCGACATCAACGCGGACCTGGTCGGCCCCAGCTGGGGCGACCAGATCGCGAACAAGGCCTGGACCGGCCTCGGGATCTTCATGGTCCTCGTGGTGATCTACCTCGCCATCGCCTTCGAGTGGCGGATGGCGGTCGCCGCGCTGATCGCCCTGATCCACGACCTCACGATCACCGTCGGCGTGTACGCGCTGGTCGGCTTCGAGGTCACGCCGGGCACCGTGATCGGTCTGCTGACGATCCTCGGTTACTCCCTCTACGACACCGTCGTCGTCTTCGACGGTCTGAAGGAGGGCTCGAAGGACATCACCAAGCAGACCCGGTACACGTTCAGCGAGATCGCCAACCGCAGCATCAACGGCACCCTGGTCCGTTCGATCAACACCACCGTCGTGGCGCTGCTCCCGGTCGGGGCCCTGCTCTTCATCGGCGGCGGCCTCCTGGACGCCGGCATGCTGAACGACATCTCGCTGTCGCTGTTCGTCGGCCTCGCGGCCGGTGCGTACTCCTCGATCTTCATCGCGACCCCGCTGGTCGTGGACCTCAAGGAGCGCGAGCCGGCGATGAAGGCCCTGAAGAAGCGGGTGCTCGCCAAGCGCGCGGCCGCCGCGGCGAAGGGCGAGTCCCCGGAGGACGAGGGCTACGAGGCCGAGTCCCCGCAGGTCGTGGCCCAGGGCCGGGCGGGACGGCGCCGGTGAGCCCGCTGTCCCCCGAGGCGCGCGAGCTGCTGCTCAGCCGGATCAAGGACGTACCGGACTACCCGAAGCCGGGCGTGATGTTCAAGGACATCACCCCGCTGCTGGCCGACCCGAAGGCCTTCGCGGCCCTGACGGACACGCTGGTGGAGCTCGCCGGGCAGTACGGCGCGACGAAGATCGTCGGGCTGGAGGCGCGCGGGTTCATCCTCGCGGCGCCGGTGGCGGTCCAGGCGGGCATCGGCTTCGTGCCCGTGCGCAAGGCCGGGAAGCTGCCGGGCGCCACGCTCGCGCAGTCCTACGAGCTGGAGTACGGCACCGCGGAGATCGAGGTCCACGCCGAGGACCTGGTGCCCGGTGACCGGATCATGGTCATCGACGACGTCCTGGCCACCGGCGGCACCGCCGACGCCTCGCTCTCGCTGATCCGGCGGGCCGGCGCGGAGGTCGCCGGCGTGGCGGTCCTGATGGAGCTGTCGTTCCTGCCGGGCCGCGAGCGGCTGGCCGGCGCCCTTGCGGGCGCCCCGCTGGACGCACTCATCATCGTCTGACGAC
>NZ_JBHYVA010000583.1:3624-5554 GCF_042750055.1 Streptomyces sp. NPDC059456 | reverse complement strand
CGCCCGTCCTGGAGGCGCTCAATGCGGTACCGGGGAGTTCCGCGCGGCCCGCGTCCCCGGCCGGGGACGGGCCGTCCGCTCCGGGCGGAGCGGCGGTTCCGGCGGGCTCGGCGGGCCCGGCGGTCCCGGCCGCCGAAGGGCCCGCTCAGGCGGTCACGCCGGTACCGGACATCCCGGAGCCCCGCCGGCCCGCGAAACGCGCCCACGCGGGCAAGGGCGGCCGCCAGGACCCTTCGGGGCCGCAAGCGGAGGTCCAGCGCGAACTGGTGAAGGAGCTGCCGGTCCGGCCGGCCGACGTGTGCGCCCTGGGCCGCCGGCACGGCCGCTGGCACCCGGACAGCCCGGAGGCCCGCATCTGCGCGGGTGTCCAGAACGGCTGACCCGGCTGCCCGGCTGACGGGCCCCGCGCCGCCCTGACTGCCGGGGCCGTCCGGCGGCCGGCGGGGCCTACGGGTGCTGTTCCGGGAACGGCCGGGGGCCCCTGCCCGGTTCCGCGGCGAGGCGCCGCTCCAGCCGGGCGATGGCGGCCCGTACGCCGTTCCCGTACCCGTCGTCGGACAGCGCCCCGGTGGCGGCGCGGGCCCGGGCCAGGTGCAGCCGCGCCGCGTCGGGCCGCTGGAGCTTCACGTAGTCGGCGGCCAGGTTGAGGTGCAGCGACGGGTAGAACACGCGCACGGCGGGATGCGGTTCGTGCTGCGCGGGCAGCCCGTCCCGCAGCCCCCGCCCCAGTGCGTCGGCGGCGGTCAGGGCCCGAAGGTCCCAGGCCAGTTCGTCGGCGGGGTCGTCCTGCGCGTCGGCCATGTAGTGCGCGAGCGTGCAGCGGTGGAGGGAGTCGCCGTCCTCGCCGATCTCGGTCCAGATCTCGCCGAGGCGGTTGCGGGCCTCCTCGCGGTCACCGGCGTGCAGCAGGATGACGGCCTGGCCGATCCTGGTCATGACGGCGTCCTCCGACGCCTCCTGCTGCTCCGTCACGGCGGCCTCCGGCTCGCTCTGCCAGACCCGCTCCGGTCTGGTCGTCACGACGCTAACCGGAGGCACCGGCAATGGCACCGAGGCGCGTGCGGCGTCAGCCGAGGTTCGGGATCGTCCAGTCGATCGGCGCATGGCCCTGGGCCGCCACGGCCTCGTTGATCTGCGTGAAGGGCCGGGAGCCGAAGAACTTCTTGGCCGACAGCGGGGAGGGGTGGGCGCCCTTGACGACCACGTGCCGCTCCTCGTCGATGAGCGGGAGCTTCTTCTGGGCGTAGGCGCCCCAGAGCACGAAGACGGCCGGGTCGGGGCGGTCGGCGACGGCGCGGATCACCGCGTCGGTGAACTTCTCCCAGCCCTTGCCCTTGTGCGAGTTGGGCTCGGCCTCGCGGACGGTGAGGACCGCGTTGAGCAGCAGGACGCCCTGCTCGGCCCACGGCATCAGGTACCCGTTGTCCGGGACGGGCGTGCCCAGCTCCGCCTGCATCTCCTTGTAGATGTTGCGCAGCGAGGGCGGGGTCTTGACCCCGGGCTGCACGGAGAAGCACAGGCCGTGGCCCTGGCCGGCGCCGTGGTAGGGGTCCTGGCCGAGGACGAGGACCTTCACCCGGTCGAAGGGCGTGGCCTCCAGGGCTGCGAAGACCTGCTCTCGGGGCGGGTAGACCGGCCCGTTCGCCCGCTCCTTCTCGACGAACTCGACGAGCTCTTTGAAGTAGGGCTGGTCCAGCTCGTCGCCGAGGACGGGGAGCCAGGACTCGGGCAGCATCTGGGTCACGTGTACAACCTCCGGTACAAGTTCGTGCAACTGCTTGGTGCAACAGTCCAGAACCTACCGGGGGCCACTGACAACGCCGCACCGCGGGGGGGCCGGGGGGGCCCCCGCGCGGGGGGCCGCGCGGGCGCGCGCCGCGCCCGCCAGCGGCCACCCGCGCCGGCGGGGGCCCCCCGCGCCCGTGTACAC
>NZ_JBHYVA010000583.1:0-3614 GCF_042750055.1 Streptomyces sp. NPDC059456 | reverse complement strand
TGTGTGTTTCTTTCTCCCCCCCCCCCCCCCCCCCGCGCGCCCCCCCCCCCCCCCCGCCCGCCGCCCCCCCCCCCCCCCCCCCGCGCCAGGGTCCTACCAGCTGGTCTTGCGGTACAGCTCCCACATCTGGAAGACGGTCTGCGGGTCCAGCGCCCGCTCGCCGCCGGCGATGTCCTCGCGGGCGGCGACGTACAGCTTGCCCTGCCACAGCGGCAGCAGCCGGACGTCGTCGGCGAAGATCTGCTGGGCCTGCTCGAACTCGCGGACACCGGCCGAGCGGTCGCTCTCGCGGCGGGACTTGGGCAGCAGGTCGGTGAGGATCTGGGCGGGCTCGTACGGGGTGCCGACCGCGTTCTCCTTGCCGACGAACGGCGCGATGAAGTTGTCCGGGTCCGGGAAGTCGGGGAACCAGCCGCGGCCGAAGACGGGGTACTCGCCGTTCTTGTAGCCGACCTGGAAGACCTTCCAGGGCTGGCCGCGCAGGGTGACCTTGAAGAGCTGGCTCTCGTCGAGCTGGCGCTTGAGCTCGGTGAACTCGTCGGCGGTCGAGGCGCCGTAGCGGTCGGTGGTGTACCAGAAGGTCAGCTCCACCGGCTGGGTGATCCCGGCGTCCCGGAGGATCTTCTTGGCCTTGTCGACACTGGCCTGGCCGTACTTGTCGTAGAAGGGCGTCTTGTGGCCCACCACGCCCTTGGGGACCATGGAGTACAGCGGCTCGGCGGTGCCCTGGTAGACCTTGGAGACGATCGCGCCGCGGTCCACGATCTGGGCGATGGCCTGGCGCACGGCCGGCTTGGCGACCTGCGGGTCCTTGGGGTTGAAGACCAGGTAGCGGATCTCCGCGCCGACGTTCTCGACGACCTGGACGCCCGCCGCGTGCGAGGCGGGGGTCTGCAGGTCCTTGATCTCGGGGGCCGACAGACCGCGGTACGTGGCGTCGATCTCCTTGGCCTTGAGCGCGGCGACCATCTTGGTGGAGTCCGTGAAGTAGCGGATGGTCACGCCGTCGTTGCGCCGGTTCGCGAATCCGTTGTAGGTCCCGTTCTTGCCGAGGACCGCCTCGCTGCCCTCCTTGTAGGAGTCGAGCACGAACGGGCCGGAGCCGGTGACCTTGCCGTCCTCGCGGACCTTGTCGGCCGGGTAGTCCTTGGGCGCGACCAGGGAGGCGGCCGGCGAGCCGAGGACGAAGGGGAACGTGGCGTCCGGGGTCTTCAGGTGGAAGACGACCGTCAGCGCGTCCGGGGTCTCGATCTTGTCCAGGCTGCCGAAGAGGCCCAGCGGACCGGTCTGGGAGTTGATCGTCCTGATCCGGTCGAGCGAGTGCTTGACGGCCTTGGCGTCGAGCGGCTCCCCGTCGGTGAACTTCAGGCCCTTCTTCAGGGTGCACCGGTACGACTCGTTGGCGGAGTCGGTGAACTCGCAGTTCTGGGCGGCGTCGGGCTGGGGCTTGGTGGAGCCCGTCGGGAACGCCAGCAGGGTCTGGTAGACGTTCCGGTACAGCTCCCAGGAACCGTCCCAGGCCGCGGCGGGATCGAGGGTGCTCGGGGCGCTCGTCGTGCCGACGACGATTCTCTTCGCGGCGTCACTGCTGTCGTCCGAAAGCAGACCGCATCCGGCGAGCAGGGATATGGACGCAAGGGCTGCAGTGATCTGCAGGCATCTGGTCCGGATGAACACGTGCACGCTCCTCGATCAGCCAGGGGTGCGGCAGACCCTACCGCAGTGCCTCACAAATCCAATGGGCAGGTTTCATGTGGCACTTGACCGATTTCGTGCATATTAGGTACGCATTTGCCTCCCCTCGGGAGGCAAATGCGTCCGATTATCGATCAGTGCACTCCGGCATTGAGGAACATTCCTCCGTCGACGACCAGAGTTTGGCCGGTGATCCATTCCGCTTGTGCGGATGTGAGAAAGGCCGCCGCCCCGCCGATGTCCTCCGGGAGCCCCAGCCGGCCGAGCGGGTAGGCGGCTGCGGCCTCCTGCTCCCGGCCCTCGTAGAGCGCCTGCGCGAACTTCGTCTTGACCACCGCGGGGGCGATCGCGTTGACCCGGACCCCCGGCGCCATCTCGTGCGCGAGCTGGAGGGTGAGGTTGACCATGGCGGCCTTGCTCATCCCGTACGCGCCGATGAAGGGCGAGGCGGAGACGCCGGCGATGGACGCGATGTTCACGATCGCGCCGCCGTTGTCCTTCTGCCAGGCGTGCCAGGTCCGCTGGGCGAACCCGAGCGCGGAGATCACGTTGGTCTCGAAGACCTTGCGCGCGACACCGAGGTCCAGGTCGGCGATCGGGCCGAAGACCGGATTCGTGCCCGCGTTGTTGATCAGGAAGTCGACCCGGCCGAAGGCCTCCATCGTCCGCTCGACCGCGACGGCCTGGTGGCCCTCGTCGTGCGCCTTGCCGGCGATCCCGATCACCCGGTCCGCGCCGAGCGCCTCGACGGCCTCCTTGAGGGCGTCCTCGTTGCGCCCGGTGATGCACACCCGGTCGCCGCGGGCGACGAGCGCCTGTGCGATGCCGTAGCCGATGCCCCGGCTCGCTCCGGTGATCAGCGCGACCTTGCCGCTGTCCACCGCGTTCGTGCTGTTGTCGGTCATGAGCCTGCGCCCTGCCTCTCGTCAGTTGAGCGGGCCGCCGGCCACGTACATGACCTGGCCGGAGACGAAGCCGGCGGCCTCGCCCGTGAAGAAGGCGATCGCGTTGGCGATGTCGTCCGGACGGCCGACGCGCTGGACGGGGATCTGCGTGGCCGCGGCGGCCTGGAAGTCCTCGAAGCCCATGCCCACGCGCGCGGCCGTCTGGGCCGTCATCTCCGTGACGATGAAGCCGGGGGCGACGGCGTTGGCGGTGACGCCGAACTTGCCGAGCTCGATGGCCAGGGTCTTGGTGAAGCCCTGCAGACCGGCCTTGGCGGCGGAGTAGTTGACCTGGCCGCGGTTGCCCAGCGCCGAGCTGCTGGACAGGTTGACGATGCGGCCGAACTTGGCCTCCACCATGTGCTTCTGACAGGCCTTCGACATCAGGAACGCACCGCGCAGGTGGACGTTCATGACGGTGTCCCAGTCGTTCTCGCTCATCTTGAAGAGCAGGTTGTCGCGCAGCACGCCCGCGTTGTTGACCAGGATGGTCGGGGCGCCCAGGGTGCTCGCGACGCGCTCGACGGCCGCCTCCACCTGCGCCGCGTCGGAGACGTCGCAGCCGACCGCCAGGGCCTTGCCCCCGGCCGCCGTGATCGTCTCGACGGTGTCCTTGCAGGCCGCCTCGTCGAGATCGAGTACGGCTACCGCCCGGCCCTCGGCGGCCAGGCGTACGGCGGTTGCCGCGCCGATGCCCCGGGCCGCCCCGGTCACGATCGCGACGCGCTGCTCGGTGGTGGACATGGTGGATCTCCTCGCCCTCGGAATCCTCGACAGCGGCTCCTCGTGGGTGAGCAACCGCTTAGTAGCTTCAGCTGAGGAGACGCTAGGAGCCCTGGCACCCGGTGTCAACGGCACCGGGTCCCAGGGCGCTCCAGGTCGTGGCGGGCGCCCGAAGGATCATCGGACCAGTCGCGGTTAAACAACAGAAGCTGCCGAACAAAATTTGATTGTAGATATAGGTGGTGGGCGGAT
>NZ_JBHYVA010000582.1:1598-5560 GCF_042750055.1 Streptomyces sp. NPDC059456 | reverse complement strand
GCGTTCGTTTTTTTTTCTTCCGCGCGGGGGGGGGGGGGGGGCCCCCCCGCCCCCCCCCCGCGCCCCCCCCCCCCCGCCCCCCCCCCCCCCCCCCCCCCCCCCCCGGCCAGATCGTCGTCCAGACCTGGCACGGAACGCCGGTCAAGGAGATCGGCCACGACTTCATCCACGACTACTACACGAGCCCCGACGTCCTGGAGGGCCTGGAACACGACAGCGCCCAGTGGTCGCTGCTCGCCTCCCCGAGCTCGTACGCGACGCCGATCCTCAAGCGGGCCCTCGGCTACCAGGGCGAGGTCATCGAGTCCGGCGCCCCCCGCGCCGACGCGCTCGTCAAGCCCGACGCGCAGCGGATCGCGGAGGTCCGCCGCCGGCTCGGCCTGCCCGAGGGCAAGAAGGTCGTCCTCTACATGCCGACCTGGCGCGAGAACCGCGAGGGCTGGTCGGGCGGTTACAAGCTCGACCTCCAGATCGACCTGGACGCGGCGCGGCGCGAGCTCGGCGAGGACCACGTCCTGCTGGTCCGCGGCCACCACCACGTGACCGAGCAGGTCCGGGACCACGAGCGCGACGGCTTCGTCGTCGACGTGTCCCGCTGGCCCGACCCGACGGACCTGCTGCTCGTCGCCGACGTGCTGATCTCGGACTACTCGTCGGCGCTGTTCGACTTCGCGCTCACCGACCGGCCGATCCTGCTCTTCACGTACGACCTCGAGCACTACCGGACCACGCTGCGCGCCTTCAACTTCGACCTGGCGGAGAAGGCGCCCGGCCCGCTGCTGGCCGACTCGGCGAGCCTGATCGAGGCCGTGCGGGGCGCGGACGCGGTCGGGGCGGAGTACAAGGAGGCCCGCGCCGCCTTCCGCGCCGAGTTCTGCGACCTGGACGACGGCGCCGCCGCCGAGCGCGTCGTCGACCGGATGCTCGCGATGGGGGCCAAGCCCTCGGCGTAAGCCGTTGGAGTGCATTCAGGACGCGTGACGGAACGGCCCCGGGCCCACCGATGAATTTCGGGCCCGGGGCCGGTCTGTATGGGGGAGCGGGCCGGTACGCCGGCGCCCGCACCCGACCACGCACCGCCTGGAGGCAGTCATGAGCAGCAGCAACGGATTCACCACGTGCCTGTGGTTCGACGGCGACGCGGAAGCGGCCGCCGACTACTACCTCTCCGTCTTCAAGGACGGGAGGATCGGGCGGATCGGCCGCTACAACGAGGCCGGGCCCGGGCCGGCCGGCGAGGTGATGGTCGTCGAATTCGAGATCAACGGCCAGAAGTTCATCGGCCTCAACGGCGGCCCGCAGTTCCCCTTCACCGAGGCGATCTCGTTCCAGATCCACTGCGCGGACGAGACCGAGTCGGACTACTACTACGACGCCCTCACGAGGGACGGCGGCGAGGAGTCCGCCTGCGGCTGGGTCAAGGACAAGTTCGGGGTGTCCTGGCAGGTCATCCCGCCCGGTGCCATCGACCTGATCTCCGACCCGGACCCGAAGCGGGCCGCCGCCGCCACCGCCGCCATGATGAAGATGAAGAAGCTGGACGCGGCGGAGATGCGCCGGGCGGCCGACGCGGCCTGACCCGACCGCTGCCTGACCCGACCGAGGTCTCAGGCCGGGGCGGGTCCGGCGATGCGGGACAGCAGGGCCGGGAGCGCGGTTCCGATCGGCTCGCGGATCACCTCGTCGGCGAGGGCGTCGTACGGGGTCTCCTCGGCGTTCACGATGATCAGGCGGGCCCCCGCCTCGGCGGCCATGCCGGCCAGCGAGGCGGCGGGCTGCACCTGGAGCGTCGTCCCGACCGCGATGAACACGTCGCAGCCCTTGGCCACGGCCACGGCCTGCCGCAGCACCTCCGGATCGAGCCGCTCGCCGAACATCACCGTCGCCGACTTGAGGATCCCGCCGCAGACCGAACACGCGGGATCGGGCTCGCCCGCGGCGACGCGGGCCAGCGCCTCGTCCATCCCCGACCGGGCGCGGCAGGCCGTGCACACCACCGCCCGGGCGGTTCCGTGCAGTTCGAACACCTTGCGCGGCGGCGTCCCGGCGAGCTGGTGCAGTCCGTCCACGTTCTGCGTGACCACCCGGACCGGGGTGCCGCCGCGCTCCAGTTCCGCCACGGCCAGATGCGCGGCATTCGGCCGCGCCCCGAGGGCGGCGATCTCGGCACGCATCAGCCAGGAGCGGCGCCGGACCTCCGGATCCGCCATGTAATGCGCGTACGTGACGAGCTTCTCGGCCTCCGGATCGCGGCGCCACAACCCCTGCGGCCCCCGGTAGTCCGGAATCCCGGAATCGGTGGACATCCCGGCCCCACTGAACACTGCGACAAGCGGCTTCCCCATGCCCCGACCCTACGTACGGGCGGGCGGGAGCCGCGAGCGCATTTACCGCGGCGGGGCCGGAGCCCCGCCCGTCCGCCGCGGACCCGCGTCTCGTGCGGTGAATCCCGCCCCCCACAGGAGTGAGATCCGCGGTCCACCCCTGCCCACGCAGACGCCGGGCGGTTACACATCCCGCATGAAGATCATGCCGTACAGCCTCGGTGCCCTGCTGCTGACCCTGCTCGCGCTGCCGGCTGCGACCCCCGCCGTCGCCGACCCCACCCCGGTCGCCGCCCACCACCGGCACAGCGCCGCAGCCATCAGCGTCTTCCTCACCTCCTTCTACGGTCACCACGGCCCCTCCGACCTCGACCGGGACCTGCGCATCTCGCAGCAGCTCAAGGAGAAGCAGGAGCACAGCCCGCTGTCCGACGTCCTGCTCTGCGCGCAGAACGAGCCCGAGGACATCACCATCGGCGCGGTCACCGTTCTCCAGACGGCGGGTGTCGGCTGGGCCACGGTCACCACCCGCTGGAAGGACGACCGCACGGACACGTTCACCGCGTACGTGCGCCTCGACTCCCGGCCGATCAAGCTCGATGACGTGATCTGCGCGGGCTGACCCCCCGGTACGCCGTCTGGTACAACACCGGACATGACGGTATTCGAGATCACCGGCGCGAGCGTCGCCGACATGGAACTCATCCGTACCTGGGCCGACGAGGAAGGCTGGAACCCGGGGGACTCCGACCGTTTCGCGTTCGCCGTCGCCGATCCGGCCGGCTTCCTCGTCGGCCGGCTCGACGGCGAACCGGTCGCCTGTGTCTCGGCCGTGCGCTACGGCTCCGGCTTCGGCTTCATCGGCTTCTACATCGCGCATCCGGCCGTCCGCGGTCAGGGCTACGCGATCCGGCTGTGGCAGGCCGCCATGGAGCGGCTCGAAGGGCGGCTCGTCGGCCTGGACGGGGTGGTCGACCAGCAGGACAACTACCGCAAGTCCGGCTTCCGTCCGGCCTGGAACAACGTCCGGTACGAGGGCGTCCCGCGGGCGGGCGGCACGGGCAGCTCCGGCGCGGGCGCGGGCGGGTTCGAGGTGGTGGACGCCGCGTCGCTGCCGTTCGGGCTGCTGGCCGCCTACGACCGCCGGTTCTTCCCCGAGTCGCGCCACGCTTTCCTGTCCGCCTGGATCGCCCTGCCCGGCCGCACCGCCCTCGCCGCCGTCCGAGGCGGGCGGATCGAGGGCCTCGGCGTGATCCGCCCCTGCAGCGGTGCCTCCCGGATCGGCCCGCTGTACGCCTCCACCCCGGACATCGCGGCCGCCCTGGTGCACCGGCTCGCGGAGCACACCCCCGACGGGGTGGTCGCCGTGGACGCGCCCGACGCGAATCCGGCGGCCACCGCCCTGCTGGCCGCACTGGGGCTGACCCCCTCGTTCGAGGCCGCCCGGATGTACACGGGCCCCGCCCCGGAGGTCGCGCTGGCCGAGCTGTACGGGGTGACGAGCCTCGAACTGGGCTGACGGGCACAAGGCCCGCGGGGTGGCGGGCGGCGGGGGCCCCCCCCCCCCCCGCCCGGCGCGGCCGTCCCGGGGCGTAGCCCAACACGGGCCCCCCGGTGTGGCGCCCGGCCCCCGGGGTG
>NZ_JBHYVA010000582.1:727-1588 GCF_042750055.1 Streptomyces sp. NPDC059456 | reverse complement strand
GCCCCCGCCCGGGTGGGCGCGGGGGCCGTGGTGTCGGGGGTCCCGCCCCTCGACGGGGGCGGCCGGCCACTCGGCCGGGGGGGGGGGGGGGGGCGGCCCCCCCCCGCCCCCCGGCCGGTCGCGTCGTACCGGGTCAGAAGCCGAACAGGGCGCCGCTGGTGTGCCGCAGGCCGCAGGGGTTGCCGAAGGTGTAGGAGTAGCTCAGCCGCCGGCCCTGCCACACACCGTCCGCGGACACCGTCATCGGGTTCCACTCCCGGGTACAGTCGACGCCCGCCCCGGGTGCGGCGACGGGGTCCAACTGGGCGGAATGGGCCCTCAGTTCGGCGCACGCGGCGGCAGGAGACGGATGCGTCCCGCCCGGGGTCGGCGCACAGACGAGCGTCACCGCACGCAGCACCGTGCCGTGCGCGGAGTCCTCCCCGGCCGTGATGCTCAGCACGAGGGCGGACGGGGCGTACAGGCTTTCCGCGCCGGACGGCGCGGCGTCGGCAGCTCCGGGCCAGGCCAGGGCCGTGAGAGCGGTGAGCGCCATGGCGGCGGAACCGAGGCCGAGACCCTTTGCGATGGACCGCATTTCGAACTCCCTTGAGTGGTTGTTTCGGATAGCGGACAGGAGTCTTGCCGACACGGACCGTGAACGCCCGTTCGTACCCCCATTTCTCGTCACCGATCGTGAGCGAATGTATGCAGACCGCAGCGGTGCGGTCCGTGCTGACCTGTGGGGGAGCGGATCGGCGAAACGGCCGAACACACGCGCTGAAACATTCCCCCGGGGGGGGGCGGGACCCCCCCCGGGCGCGGGCGGCCCCCCCCAACACCCCGGCCGGACCCCCGGGGCGCGAAAGTCGCTAAAACCCC
>NZ_JBHYVA010000582.1:0-717 GCF_042750055.1 Streptomyces sp. NPDC059456 | reverse complement strand
CCCGGGGGGGGTGGGTATCGTCCAACCTCCAAAAAAAACGACATGAACAATCACGTGGGGTGGTTCAGAACACGACCCGGGGCTCTGCCGGCCCGCCCTAACGGCTCGTCGTGACGCGCGGGGCGTACAGGTCGATCAGCCGGGTGCGGGTCTGCTGGAGGCGCAGCGCGAGCACCCGTCCGACCCAGTTGCCGATGGCCGAGCCGAAGGCGGGGTCGGCGTCCATCAGCATGCGGACGGCGGTCGCGTCGAACTCGTACGAGCGCACCGGGGTCATCGCCTCGGCGCTCAGCTGCCAGACGTACGGGGGGAAGAGCCAGGACCAGCCGACCAGTTCGCCGGGGCCGAGGTTCTCGACGGGGGCGGGCCGACGGCCGGGCAGCGGGACCTGGAGCGTCACCGTGCCGGAACGCATGATCCAGAAGGCCTCGGCGCGCGCGCCTTCCTCGAAGATCCTCGCGCCTTCGGCGAAGTTGACCTCGCGGGCCTGGGACATGAGCCGTCCGCGGTGCTCGGCGCAGAGCACGGCGGCGATGCGGATGGGGGAAGGTGTGCTCACGACGGCCTCCGATCAGGGCCCCCCACTACCCCCAGTGTCGCCGACACCCGGACGAATCCGGGCGCGGCGCATCACCCGGTGCCTGGAGTAACCCCCCGGCGGGCCCCCCCACCCCCCCCCCCGGGCCCCGCCCCCCCAGGCCCCCAACCCCCGGCCCG
>NZ_JBHYVA010000581.1:0-5567 GCF_042750055.1 Streptomyces sp. NPDC059456 | reverse complement strand
CCGCGGGAGTCCGCCGGACAGCTGGCCGCGTGGACCGACGGGCTCCTCTACGACCGCCTCGTCGGCGCCCTCGCCCGCTCCCGCCCGGCCCCGGACCGGGCCGAACTGGCTTCCGTCGCCCGCCGGATGCTCGACGCGGCGCTGACCGGGAAGGAGTAGCGCTCCGGCGTGATCCGGGAGCCGGGAGCCGGGAGCCGGGGCTTAGGATCGAGGCGTGATAGCCGAATTTCAGTGCGTGGTGCTGGACTGCCCCGACCCGCTGCTCCTCGCCGGGTTCTACCGGGAGGTGCTGGGCGGGACCGTCAACCGGCCGGACCCGCGCTGGACGGTCGACGAGCACTGGGCGACGCTGCACGTGCCATCCGGTCAGGTCCTCGCCTTCCAGCGGGTGGCGGACCACCGGCCGCCGCGCTGGCCGGACCCGGCCCACCCCCAGCAGTTCCACCTGGACTTCGCGGTGCCGGACCTGGACCGGGCGCAGGAGCAGGTACTGGCCTGCGGCGCGACGCTCCTGGACGCCCGCACCGGAGCGGTCCCCGACGACTGGCGCGTCTACGCCGACCCGGCGGGCCACCCGTTCTGCCTGATCCGCGAGGCCTGACCGCCGCTGGACGCCCGGACCGCCGCGCGAGCGCCCGGACCGCCGGACTGCCTGGCTGCCTGGCCGTGTGACGCCGTGGCGGGGGCCGTGCGCCCGGCGCGTCAGTCCGCCGAGCGGGTCCAGCCGACGGCCTCGATCCGGGACGCGTCGGCCGGACGGTCCTCCGCGAACAGGAGCCGGCCCGGTTCCGCCACCCGTACGACGTCCACGTACACCCCGCGCCCCACGTAGCGGCCGGTCGCGGCGTGCCGGAAGCGCAACTGCACCGGGCGCCCCGCCCAGGCGCCGAGCGGGGCTTCGAGACGGTGCCAGATGCGGCCGGACCAACCGCCGGCGCTGCCCAGCGGCCACTGCTCCGGGGTCCCGCCCGTCGACCGCAGCGTGCTGAACGGCAGCGGCTCCCAGGACTGCCCGTCGGCCGAGGCCTCCAGGTGGAAGGCGCCCTCGCCGGGCACGGTGTCCCACCACACGGCGCAGCGCAGCCGGGCCGCGCCGGTGGCCGGGGTCAGCGGCGGCAGGGTGAGGGTGCCGCAGCCGCCGGTCTCCATGCCCGAGTACCACGCCGGCCCGCCGTGCTTCGTACGGACCGGGACGGCGCGGGCGAGACGGTTGCCGACCGCGACCCGCGGCGCGCTGCCGGCCCGCCACGTGCGCACGGGGTGGACGGAGTTGCCGAGCAGGACCAGGAAGGAGTCGGTGGAGGGGTCCAGAACCAGGGAGGTGCCCGTGAAGCCGGTGTGGCCGGCGGAGTGCGGGGTGGCCATGGCCCCCATGTACCAGTGCTGGTAGAGCTCGAAGCCGAGGCCGTGGTCGTCGCCGGGGAAGGCGGTGTTGAAGTCGGTGAAGAGCAGCTCCACGGAGGCGGGGCGCAGGATGCGACGGCCGGCGTAGACGCCGCCGTCGAGGAGGGTGCGGGCGAGGACGGCCAGGTCCCAGGCCGTGCCGAAGACGCCGGCGTGGCCGGCGACGCCGCCGAGGGCGTGGGCGTTCTCGTCGTGGACCTCGCCCCACACCAGCCCGCGGTCCAGGCCGGACCAGGGGGGCCGCTGCACCTCGGTGGCGGCGGTGACCCGGCGCCAGGAGAGCGGTGGGTTGTAGCGAGTGCGGTGCATCCCGAGCGGAGCGGTGATCTCGTCCTGGAGCAGGAGGTCCAGCGTGTGACCGGTGATCCGTTCCAGGAGCAGCTGAAGCGCAATCAGGTTCAGATCGGAGTACCGGTACACCGTCCCCGGGGTCTCCTGCGGACGCACCGACCACAGCAGCCGCAACTGCCCCTCGCGGGAGGACTGCTGGTAGAACGGCGCCCAGGAACGCAGCCCCGAGGTGTGCGTGAGCAGCTGACGGACCGTGATCAGCTCCTTGCCGTCGCCGGTGAACTCGGGCAGGTACCGGTCCACCGGAGCCTCCAGCTCCAGGTGTCCGCGCTCCATCTGCTGCACGGCGAGCAGCGAGGTGAACAGCTTGGTCAGCGACGCCAGGTCGAAGACGGTGTCCTCGGCCATCGGGATCCGCTGGGCCGCCGGGAACTCCCGGACCCGGTCGGTGCGGCCGTCGTAGTCCGCGTACCGGACGGCCTCGCCCATCGCGCGGTGCAGGGCGATCGTGCGGCCCCGGCCGGCGAGCACCACGGCTCCGGCGTAGTAGGGGTGTTCGGGGGAGGGGCCCAGGAACCTCCGCGCCTCGTCGGCCGCCGCCTCCAGGTGTTTTTCGACGAGTCCCGCCTGCCGTGCGGAGCCGTACCGCAGGCGCAGCCCCTGGAGCGCGCGCCGCTCGGCCGGACCGCCCGCGGCCCCCGCGGCCCCGGGCAGTGCGGCGTGCAGGGCGAGCATCCCGCCGAGCCACAGCAGCCGCCCCGCGAGCCGCCTCCGGCTCGGCCCCCGCCCGCCCGCCGGCCCGACCTGGCCCCGAGCCCCACCCCCGGCGCCGTCCCCGCGCCCGGCGCCGTCCCCGCCCCCGGCGCCGTCCCCGTCCCCGCGCCCGTCCCTGGCCTCGCGCCCGACCCTGGCCTCGCGCCCGTCCTTGGCGCCGCGCCAGTCCTCGGCGTCGCGCCCGTCCCTGGCCTCGCGCCCGACCCTGGCCTCGCGCCCGTCCTTGGCGCCGCGCCAGTCCTCGGCGTCGCGCCCGTCCCTGTTGCCGTCCTCGGCCCTGGCCTCGACTCCGTCCCCGGCCTCGCGCCCGTCCTCGGCGCCGTCCCCGCCCCCGCGCCCTACCCTGGCCTCGCGCCCGTCCCTGGCGCCGCCCCCGTCCCTGGCCTCGCCCGCGACCCCGATGCCGTCCCCGTTCCTGGCCTCGCCCGCGGCCCTGGCCTCGCCCGCGGGCTCGCGGGCCGTCCCGGTCCCTGCGGGTGCCGTTCGTCCGCCGGAGGCCCGGGGGGCCCTCGGGGACCCGCTTCCGGCCCCGCCGCCGGGAGCCGCCGATGCTTCCGTGGCGGCCCTCCCGCCTGCCGCCCCGTGGTCCTCCATGACCGGTCCTCCCGTCCACCGCCGCACCCTCCCGAAGTATCTGCCCGCCGGCACGGCGGGCCCCGCACCGACCGACCGTCAAAGAATCTGACGATGCATCAGGAAATCCCTTCCCTCGGCCGCCGGGCTGCGGCATGCTGCCGCCCATGGAGACGGAGCTGAGCAAGAAACTGGGAGTCGAGCACGCCATCTTCGGCTTCACGCCCTTCCCGGCGGTCGCCGCGGCCATCACCCGCGCCGGCGGCTTCGGCGTCCTCGGCGCCGTCCGGTACACGGCCCCCGACGACCTCGCGCGCGACCTCGACTGGATGCAGGAGCACACCGACGGCAAGCCGTACGGCCTCGACGTCGTCATGCCCGCCAGGAAAGCCGTCGACGGCATCGGCGAGGCCGACATCGAGGCGATGATCCCGGCCGGGCACCGCGCCTTCGTCCGCGACACCCTCGCCAAGCACCACGTCCCCGAACTGGCCGAGGGCGAGGCCTCCGGCTGGCGGATCACCGGCTGGATGGAGCAGGTCGCCCGCAACCAGCTCGACGTCGCCTTCGGCTACCCCATCAAACTCCTGGCGAACGCCCTCGGTTCCCCGCCCGCCGACGTAGTCGCCCGCGCCCACGACCGCGGCGTCCTCGTCGCCGCCCTCGCCGGGAGCGCCAAGCACGCCCGCCGCCACGCCGAAGCCGGCATCGACATCGTCGTCGCCCAGGGCTACGAGGCCGGCGGCCACACCGGCGACATCGCCACCATGGTGCTCGTCCCCGAGATCGTCGAGGCCGTCGCCCCGCTCCCCGTCCTCGCCGCCGGGGGCATCGGCAGCGGCGAACAGATCGCCGCCGGCCTCGCCCTCGGCGCCCAGGGCGCCTGGCTCGGCTCCCTCTGGCTCACCACCACCGAAGCCGATCTGCACTCCCGCGCGCTCACCGCGAAACTGCTCGCCGCCGGCTCCGGCGACACCGTCCGCTCCCGCGCCCTCACCGGCAAACCCGCCCGCCAGCTCCGCACCGAGTGGACCGACGCATGGGACGACCCCGACGGCCCCGGCGCGCTCCCGATGCCGCTCCAGGGCCTGCTGGTCGCCGAGGCCGTCTCGCGGATCCAGAAGTACGAGGTCCAGCCGCTGCTGGGCACGCCCGTCGGGCAGATCGTCGGCCGGATGAACTCCGAACGCAGCGTCCAGGCCGTCTTCGACGAGCTCACCGGCGGCTTCGAGCGCGCCATCGACCGCATCAACCGCATCGCCGGCCGGACCCGAGAGGTGTGACCAGCATGAGTGCCACGAACGAGCAGCCCTCGGGGTCCACCCGGACGAAGTCCGGGGGAGGATTCTGGGCCCAGGCGGCCGCCGACCCCGGGCGCACCGTCCTCGTCACCCCCGAGGGCGAGGAATGGAGCGCCGGGCGCCTGCACGCCGACGTCAACCGCCTCGTCCACGGACTGCGCGCCGCCGGACTGGAGAAGGGCGACGTCTTCGCCGTCGTCCTGCCCAACGGCGTCGAGTTCCTCACCGCCTACCTCGCCGCCTCCCAGGCCGGCTTCTACCTGGTCCCGGTCAACCACCACCTCGTCGGCCCCGAGATCGCCTGGATCGTCTCCGACTCCGGCGCCAAGGTCCTCATCGCCCACGAGCGGTTCGCCGACGCCGCCACCGCCGCGGCCGACGAGGCGGGCCTGCCCGGGAGCCACCGCTACGCCGTCGGAACGGTCGCCGGCTTCCGCCCGTACGCCGAACTCGTCGGCGGACGCTCCGCGCAGCCCCCGGCTGACCGCACCCTGGGCTGGGTGATGAACTACACCTCCGGCACCACCGGGCGTCCGCGCGGCATCCGCCGCCCGCTGCCCGGCAAGCTCCCGGAGGAGACGTACCTCGGCGGTTTCCTCGGAATCTTCGGCATCCGCCCGTTCGACGGCAACGTGCACCTGGTGTGCTCCCCGCTCTACCACACCGCCGTCCTCCAGTTCGCCGGCGCCGCCCTGCACATCGGGCACCCGCTGGTCCTGATGGACCGCTGGACCCCCCAGGAGATGCTGCGGCTCATCGACGCCCACGCGTGCACGCACACCCACATGGTCCCGACGCAGTTCCACCGGCTCCTCGCCCTCCCGCAGGAGACGAAGGACGCGTACGACGTCTCCTCGATGCGGCACGCCATCCACGGGGCCGCGCCCTGCCCGGACCACGTCAAGCGGGCGATGATCGACTGGTGGGGCACGTGCGTGGAGGAGTACTACGCGGCCAGCGAGGGCGGCGGCGCCTTCGCCACCGCCGAGGACTGGCTGAAGAAGCCGGGAACGGTCGGCAAGGCCTGGCCGATCAGCGAACTCGCCGTCTTCGACGACGACGGGAACCGGCTGCCGCCCGGCGAACTCGGCACCGTCTACATCAAGATGAACACCGGCGGCTTCAGCTACCACAAGGACGAGGACAAGACGAAGAAGAACCGCATCGGCGACTTCTTCACGGTCGGCGACCTCGGGCTGATGGACGAGGAGGGGTACCTCTTCC
>NZ_JBHYVA010000580.1:0-5569 GCF_042750055.1 Streptomyces sp. NPDC059456 | reverse complement strand
GGCCCCGGGGCCGGGCCCCGCTCCGGCCCGTCCGGCCCCGCCTGCGTCCGGGGAGCGGTGTCGGCGGCGACGACCTGCCCCGGGAACGGGATCCCGGCCGGTGCGTCCGCCCGGAGCCGGGCATCGGCACCGGCCTGCCCCGGGAACGGGTTCCCGGCCGGCGGCCCCGCCGGGCACCCGGCGTCCGCGTCGGCGGCGGGCCGCCCCGCCGCCTGCGCCGGCAGGGGAGCCGTCGGGGTGATCAGGAACGTGGCCCGCCCCGCATCCGCCTCCCGCAGGTGCCGGATGGCTCCGGCCGCCGCACCCGCCGACGCCACGGCCACCGCATCCGCCGCGGCCCCCAGCGCCGCCGCGACCGCGACCTCGTACCCCGGGGACACCGTCAGCCGCTCCGCCGCCGGCCCCAGCAGCCCCGCCAGCCGCTCCCGCGCCGCCAGCAGTGCTCCCGTGCCGTCCTTCCTGCGCAGTCCGAGCGCCAGCGCGTCCCGCCGCGCCGCCACCGCCGCCCTCGACTTCTCCGCGGCCGTCGCCGCGTCCCGCGCCTCGGCCAGTGCCGCCTCCGCGGCGGCGAGTTCCGCCCGCGCCGCCGCGTACTCCTCGTCCACCGCCGGGTCTTCGAGCCCGCCGACCTCCTCGGCCAGCGCCTCGTACTCCTCCTGCGCGGCCGCGGCCCGGGTCTCGGCCCCGTCCCGCGCCGCCACCAGCCGCTCGATCTCCGCCTGTGCGGCGCCGGCCCGGGAGCGGGCGGCGCCCAGCCGTCCGGTGAGCCGGGCCAGGCCCTCGCGCCGGTCGGCGATGGCCCGCGCGGCGTCCCGCAGCCGCCGCTCCTCCTCGGCCAGCGACCGCTCCAGCCCGGCCCGGTGCTCCACGGTGTCCTCCAGGGCCCGCGAAGCCGCCTCCAGCGCGGCCGTCAGCTCCGCCTCCTGCTCGCGGATCCGCCCGGCCTCCCGTTCCATGTCCTCGGGATCGCGGCCGCGCCGCTCCTCCTCCGCCGGAGCCGAGGCCGACCTGACCCGCGCGTCGGCCAGGGACGCGGTCCCCCGTACGCGCTCGGCCAGCTGGGACAGCTCGTACCAGGTCTGCTGGGCCCGCTGGAGCCGCGGCGTCAGCTGCCGCACCGTTTCCTCCAGCTCCGCCTCGCACCGCAGTGCCTGCGCCAGCTGCGCCTCGGCCGCCTCCTTGCGCTCCTTCAGCGCCGCCTCGTCCGCGATTTCCGCGTCGAGCGCACCCCGCAGCGCGACCAGGTCGTCGGCGAGCAGCCGCAGCCGTGCGTCGCGCAGGTCGGCCTGGATGACGGCGGCCCGCCGGGCCACCGCGGCCTGGCGTCCCAGCGGCTTGAGCTGGCGGCGCAGCTCGTCGTTCAGGTCCTGCACGCGCGCGAGGTTGGCCTGCATCGCGTCGAGCTTGCGCAGCGCCTTCTCTTTGCGCTTGCGGTGTTTGAGTACGCCCGCGGCCTCCTCGATGAAGGCGCGCCGGCCCATCGGGTCGGCGTGCAGGACGGAGTCCAGCTGGCCCTGGCCGACGATGACGTGCATCTCGCGGCCGATGCCGGAGTCGGAGAGCAGCTCCTGGATGTCGAGCAGCCGGCAGGTGTCGCCGTTGATCTGGTACTCGCTGCTGCCGCCGCGGAACATGATCCGCGTGATGGTGACCTCGGCGTACTCGATCGGCAGGGCGCCGTCGGAGTTGTCGATGGTCAGCGACACCTCGGCCCGGCCGAGCGGCGGGCGCCCGGTGGTGCCGGCGAAGATGACGTCCTCCATCTTGCCGCCGCGCAGGGATTTGGCGCCCTGCTCCCCCATGACCCAGGACAGTGCGTCCACCACGTTGGACTTGCCGGAGCCGTTCGGGCCCACGACGCAGGTGATGCCGGGCTCGAAGCGCAGGGTGGTTGCGGAGGCAAACGACTTGAAGCCGCGGAGGGTCAGGGACTTGAGGTGCACGCCGCCGGACTCTACCTTCCGCGTTCGGTTTCACCCATGAAGGTGCAGGGCACAACTGACGTCACAGGAGGCGGCCCCCCACCTGGCCCAATGCACCAGAGCCCAGCGCACCCAAAGAAAGAAGGGACGCCGAAGCGTCCCTTGCAGATCATGCGGGGCTGGAGTCGAACGACGAGTTGAGAGCGGATCAGGTGAGCGCAGGCTCCGCCTGGGGTACGTCGATGTCGATGCGGTCCAGCAGCGAGTCTCCGTGCTGAGCGGCGGCCGCGTTCAGCGCGTCGTTTTCGGACTGAATCCGTACGAGCTCGGACTCGAGGTCCTGGACGCGCTGCTGAAGCCGTCGCATCTCGGCGAGGAGTCGCGGATCGGAACCGCCGACGTAACCGAGAAGCGCCTTTGCCATGATGGATGGTCCTCCACACTGAGTGACCGACCGAAGCGGTGTGGGTCGTGAGGGAATCGCACCCGCGGATGTCCGGCAGCGACTGTCAGTCACTGCGCGCATTTCTTGCTACTGCCAGTACTGCCAAACAGCTCAGGTGCGCGGGGCTTCCAGCGTCTCACCAAAAAGTTTGACGGTCAACACGATCACGCCCCGTATCGGCGGGCAGCCCGGCTCTCCCAAGGGATCTGGAGATCGTCCGTCACTCGAAGCCTTCCACGCTTCGCGCCGCCCGGCAACGCGTCGGCGGCGAACCTGCAGATCCGGCCGGGTGCGGACCCCCGGGAGATGTGATCAGTACATGATCAGTCGATCGGTCATCGGATCGCGAAGTCGTCGTAGCCACCGCGCGGTGTGCCCCAGATCTCTGTCACTCCGTCCACCCTCCCGGGCGTGTCGGCGGAGCGCAGCCAGTCGAGCAGCCGGTGGCAATTCTCACGTTGCCCTTCGGCCACGACCTGCACTCGCCCGTCGTCCAGGTTGAGCGCGAAGCCGACGACCCCTCCGATCTCCAGGGCATTGGCCCTGGTGAACCAGCGGAAGCCCACTCTCTGTACGCGGCCGCGCACCCAGGCGGTCAGCCGGACGTCTTCGTTCATGCGTGAACGCTATCCGGGCGGGGTTGTCCGGCTCACATCGCCCCCGCGGCGCATCGCGTACAGTCGCGCAGCAATGAACTCACCCATTTGGGTGCGTAAGGGATGATCTTGACTTCACGGAAGGGCACGTCGCCGATGGGACGCCACCGACTCCACGCCGCGCCGGACCGCGCCGGCACGCGCCGCACCCTCGTGCGCACCGGCCTGCTGGGCGTCTCCGTGGCCGTGGCCCTCGGCACGGCGGCCGTGACCACCGGCATGGTGCCGGTCGGTACGTCCTTCCCCTATGTCGGCGTCAGCGCGGCCGGCCCCGCCCCGAAACCGCAGGCCGAGGCCTCGCCGAGCGCCAAGCCCGTCGCCGAGCAGCGGGGCGGCCTGCCCAGCCTGTCCGGCCGCTCCTCCGCGGGCCCCGACACGGCCGGCCCGTCCCCCTCGGCCTCCCGCACCCCGTCGGCCGCGCCCTCCCCGTCGGCCTCGCCGAGCCCCTCCGCCACACCTGCCAAGCCCACCCCCGCCGCCTCCACACCGGCCCCGGCCGCCTCCACGCCCGCGGCCCCGGCCGCGAAGGAGCAGGCGAAGCCCGAGAAGAGCACGGCCCCGGTGGTCCGGGTACCGGCCCCGGCCACACAGGCTCCTGCCGCGCCGGTCCCGGCCGCGCCGAAGACGGCCGCGCCCAAGACGGCCGCCCCCAAGACCGCCGCCCCCAAGCCGCCGGCTCCCTCCGTCCCGCCCGCCCCCAAGCCCGACGACGGCCACTCCGCGCAGGAGGCCGCCGTGCTCACCCTGGTCAACCAGGAGCGCGCGCAGGCCGGCTGCGGTCCCGTCCGGGCGAACCCGCCGCTCGCCGCGCTGGCCTCGGCCTTCAGCAAGGACATGGCCACCCGCGGCTTCTTCGACCACACCGACCCCGACGGCAAGACCCCGTGGGACCGCGCCGCCAACGCGGGCCTGGGCGGGCTCGGCGGCGAGAACATCGCGCGCGGCCAGGGCGACGCCCAGGCGGTCATGAACGCGTGGATGAACAGCCCCGACCACAAGGCGAACATCCTCAACTGCGAGTTCCGCACCCTCGGCGTCGGCGCCTACTTCGCCGACGGCGGCCCCTGGTGGACGCAGGACTTCGGCTTCTAGCCGCCCGGCGCGCGGCGCCCGGCGTGTGCACCGCGCGAGCACTTACTGGCCGAAAGCGCAAGCTTCTGGTAAGCGCTGTGCGGAGTTAAGCTGGTCGGCATGGAGACAGAACTGCCGTTTGACGCCTTCGCGCGCGCGTGCCCGTCGCGGGAGACCCTGGAGCACGTCACGGGCCGCTGGGGCAGTCTCACGGTGGGCGCCCTGCGCGACGGCTCGTGCCGCTTCAACGAGCTGCGCCGCAAGGTCGACGGCGTGAGCGAGAAGATGCTCTCCCAGACCCTGCACGCACTGGAGCGCGACGGCATCGTCCACCGCGAGGCGCAGCCGACGAACCCGCCGCGCGTCGACTACGAGCTGACCCCGCTCGGCGTCGAGATCGCCGACCGGCTGCTCGCGCTCATCCACTTCCTCGAAGGCAGCATGCCCCGCGTGCTGACCGCCCGGCAGTCCTACGACGCCACGCGCGGCGGGCGCTGACAGCGCGGGCAGAAGTAGCTGGACCGGTTCATCCACGGGCGGCGCCGCATCGGGGTGCCGCAGCGTCGGCAGGGCTCGTCCTCGCGCCCGTAGGCGTCGAGCGAGCGGTCGAAGTAGCCGGACTCCCCGTTCACGTTGACGTAGAGGCTGTCGAAACTGGTGCCGCCGACTTCGAGGGCTGCGTTCATCACGTCCCGGACATGGCCGAGGAGTTCCGTGCTCCGGGGGCGCGTCAGCGTGGCGGTGGGCCGCTCGTAGTGCAGCCTGGCCCGCCACAGCGCCTCGTCGGCGTAGATGTTGCCGACGCCGCTGATCAGGGACTGGTCGAGCAGGGCCCGCTTGACGGTGGTCCGCTTGGCGCGCAGCGCCGCGTGGTAGGCGGCCTCGTCGAACAGCGGGTCGAGCGGGTCCCGGGCGATGTGCGCGATGACGTCGGGCAGCCCGTCGGGCGTGTTCTCGTGGAGCGAGAGCCCCCCGAAGGTGCGCTGGTCGACGAAGCGGAGCTCGGTCCCGGCGCCGTCCCGGAAGCGTACGCGGATGCGCAGGTGCTTCTCGTCGGCGGCCTCCTCGGGCTGGACGAGGAGCTGGCCGCTCATCCCGAGGTGCCCGAGCACGGACAGGTCCCGCCGCTCCAGGGGCAGCCACAGGTACTTGCCGCGCCGCTGCGGGACGCCGAACGTCTCCCCCGTCAGCCGCGCCGCGAAATCGGCGGCGCCGGCCGGGTGGCGGCGTACCGCGCGCGGGTGCAGCACCTCGACGGCCTCGACGGTCCGGCCGGCCACCCAGCGTTCCAAGCCGCGCCGTACGACTTCGACTTCGGGCAGCTCGGGCACGGCGGACCTCCGGAGGGGTGCGGTTCTGGTCGTTCCCCGGGAGCCTACTGGCCTCCCCGCCGGGCCCGGAAACGGGTCCGCCCCCCCCCGCGCGGGCGGGGGGGGGGGGGTGTTGGCCCATGGTTGGGTTATCCGGTGTGGGGA
>NZ_JBHYVA010000579.1:0-5573 GCF_042750055.1 Streptomyces sp. NPDC059456 | reverse complement strand
GTCCCGCTCCCCCGTCCCCGCGCCCCGACTGGCACCGGCGGCGGCCCGGATGCGGTTGAACTCCGCGACGTGCTTCTTGTGCTCCTCGTACGTGGCCGAGAAGCGGGTGTCCCCCGGCTTCACCGTGACGAAGAACAGCCAGTCGCCGGGCGTCGGCGCGACGGCCGCGGCCAGGGCCTCCAGGCCCGGGCTGTCGATCGGTGTCGGCGGGAGCCCTTGCCGCTCGTACGTGTTGAAGGGGCTGTCGATCCGGGTCTCACCGAGCGTGGTGTCCACGGTGGTGCGGTTCAGCGCGTAGTTGATGGTGGAGTCCATCTGGAGGGGCATCGACCGCGCCAGCCGGTTGTGCACCACCCGGGCAACCTTGCCCCGTTCGGCACGGGATTCGGCCTCCGCTTCGATGATGCTGGCGAGCGTGGCCGTCTGGTACGGGGTCATCCCGTGCGCCTTGGCACCGTCGGCGACGGCCTTGGTCGCGAGCTTCCGGTTGGCCGTCTGCACCATGTACGCGAGCAGCGTGGCCGGCGTGGACTTCGAGGTCACCGGGTACGTCGCCGGGAACAGGAACCCCTCCGGATTGCCCTTCGCCTCCGCGGGCAGGGCCAGTCCGGCCGTGGGGACCGCCGCCTTCGTGGAACCCGCCGGGAGCTTCAGCTCCCGGTCGATCGCCGCGTACACCTGCGGCGCCCGCCAGCCTTCGGGAATGGTCAGCCGGCGCGGCTTCTCGGGGACCTCCGCGGTCCGCAGCAGCGGAACGAGAGCGGCCGCACCGATGGCGAGCAGCATGCCGAGGAAGAGCGCCAGACGGCCCCGGCGAGTGAGCCGGGAACGACGCCGTGGCAGCCGGTACTCATGACGCATGCGGGCACGCTAACCCGCGAAACGGCACATTCCCGGCATCACCTCCGTACGTCTGTCATACGATCACACGTTTACCGGTGTCGGCTGGGCGGTCCCCTCGGCCGGTCCGTCGGCCTTGACCACCGACACCTTGTGCACGACCCGCGCCGTGGCCGACTCCGGGGTGAGTGCGGCTTCCCGGTCCCGGCGGACCAGGGCCGCGTACCGGCCGTCCGCCTCCAGCAGTTCCTCGTGCGTGCCGCGCTCGGCGATCCGGCCCTTGTCCAGGACGACGATCTGGTCGGCGTCGCGGACGGTGGAGAGCCGGTGCGCGATGGTGATCGTGGTGCGGCCCTGGGAGAGGTTGTCGATGGCCCGCTGCACGGCGTGCTCGGTGCGCGTGTCGAGGGCGCTGGTGGCCTCGTCGAGGATCAGCACCGGGGGGTCGCGCAGGATGGTGCGGGCGATGGCCAGGCGCTGCTTCTCGCCTCCGGAGAAGCGGTAGCCGCGCTCGCCGACCAGGGTGTCGTACCCGTCGGGCAGGGACTCGATGTGTTCGTGGATCTGGGCCGCACGGGCCGCCTCGGCGATCTCCTCGTCGGTGGCGTCCGGCTTGGCGAAGCGCAGGTTGTCCGCGACCGAGGCGTGGAAGAGGTAGGTCTCCTGGGAGACCACGCCTATGGAGCGGGCCAGCGAGTCGAAGTCGAGGTCGCGTACGTCGACCCCGTCGAGGGCGACCCGGCCGCCGGTGACGTCGTAGAGCCGGGGCACGAGGTAGCTCAGGGTGCTCTTGCCCGAGCCGGTCGGGCCGACCACGGCGAGCGAGCCGCCGGCGGGGACGGTGATGTCGATCCCGCTCAGCGTCGGCCCGTGCTTGGCGTCGTACGCGAAGTGCACGTCCTCCAGGCGGACCTCGCCCCTGGCCCGGTCCAGGCGCACCGCGTCCTCGCGTTCGGTGATGTCCACCGGCAGGTCGAGGTACTCGAAGATCCGGCCGAACAGCGCGAGCGAGGTCTGGATCTGCACTCCGGTCGACAGGAGGCTCACCGCGGGCCGGAACAGGCCCTGCTGGAGGGTGACGAAGGCGACGAGGGTGCCGACCGAGAGCGAGGGGGCGCCCGACTGGAGGGCCATGCCGGCCGCCCAGTAGATGAGCGCGGGCATCGCGGCCATGACGATGCCGATGGTGGACATGCGCCAGCGCCCGGCCATGCTGGAGCGCACCTCGAGGCCGACGAGCTTTTCGGACTCGTCGGAGAAGGACCGGGTCAGCGAGTCGGCGCGGCCCATGGTGCGGCCGAGCAGGATGCCGCTCACCGACAGCGATTCGGTGACCGTCGCGGCCATGGCGGCCATCTGCTTCTGCCGTTGCAGCGTGATCTTCTTGCGCTCGCGGCCGACCCGCCGGCTGATCCACACGAACAGGGGCAGCAGGAGCAGCGAGACGAGGGTGAGCCGCCAGTCGAGCGCGAGCATCGCGACGATGGAGGCGATCACGGCCGTCAGGTTGGAGACGAGCGAGGTCGCGGTGGAGGTGACGGTGGCCTGCATGCCGCCGATGTCGTTGGCTATGCGGGACTGCACCTCGCCGGTCCGGGTGCGGGTGAAGAAGGCCAGCGGCATCCGCTGGAGCTGGGCGTACACGGCGGTGCGCAGGTCGTGCATGACGCGCTGGCCGACGGTGGTGGAGATCAGGGTCTGGAGCACGCCGAACACGCTGGTGACGACGGCCGTGAGGATCATGCCGAGCGCCAGCAGGCTGAGCAGCCCGGTCCGCCCCTGCGGGATGGCGACGTCCAGGATCTCCTTCAGCAGGAACGGCGAGGCCACCGCGACCAGTGAGGAGGCGCAGACCAGAAGCCCCACGACGGCCAGGCGGCCGCGGTAGGGGCGGAAGAGGCCCACGATCCGGCGCAGCTCGCGCGGCTGGTCGGCGGGGGCGGGGCGGGTGGGGTCGAGGGCTTCTTTCGATGGGGTCCATTTCGGCTCTTCGGGGCGCATGGGCCTCCTTCTGACGATGACGAGACTCGAATGAGCATAGCTCATTGTTACCTATGCTCACAATGAATCTGGTCCTGGTACTGTTTCCCAGTATGAGGACCGCTTCCGAAACCGACAGCACGGACGGCGTGCTCGCCGAGCAGCTGCTGCGGCTGACCCGCCGGCTCCACCGGATCCAGAAGCGCCATCTGGAGCCGCTCGGCATCACCCCCGCCCAGAGCCGGCTGCTGCGCCTCGTCTCGCACTACGACGGCGACCAGCCGCCCCGGATGGCGGACCTCGCCGCCCGCCTGGAGGTCGTGCCCCGGGCCGTGACCACGCTGGTGGACGGCCTGGAAGCCGCCGAGTGCGTGCGCCGTGCGCCCGACCCGGCGAACCGGCGCGTCATACGGATCGAACTCACCGACACGGGCCGCGCCACGCTGCGCCGGCTGCGCAACGCGCGAACCGACGCGGCGGAGGAGATCCTGGCTCCGTTGACCGCCGAGCAGCGAGACGTGCTCGGCGGCCTGCTGAACGCTCTGACGGACGCCCCGGCGGACGCCCCGCCGGAGCGCCGCTGCTGAGGACGCCGCCGCCGGCCCGGAGAGGTTCCCCGAACCGGCCCGGGCGGGCTGGGCCGAACGAGGACGCAAGGGGTCGCGCATGCCGCTGCTGGAACCGAAGCCCCGCGCCCTGCGCCCGCGCGGCATCGCAGGCCCCGCCCCCGACCGGGTCCCCGAGCACCACGCCGCCGGAACCCCGGAGCCGCTGCGCACCGAGCTGACGGAGCTGCTGGGCGCCGAAAAGGTGCTGTGGAAGGTCTCCGACCTGGTCCGCTACGCCTCCGACGCCTCGCCGTACCGGTTCGTGCCGCAAGTGGTCGTGATCGCCGAGGACGTCGACGACGTCTCCGCGGTGCTCTCGTACGCCCACGGCCGCGGGCGCGAGGTCGTCTTCCGCGCCGCCGGCACCTCCCTGAACGGCCAGGCCCTGGGCGAGGACATCCTGGTCGACGTACGCCGCCACTGGGCCGGCATCGACGTGCTGGAGGGGGGCCGCCGCGCCCGGATCCGGCCCGGGACCACCGTGGCGCGGGCCAATGCCGCGCTCGCCCGGCACGGCCGCGTCCTCGGCCCCGACCCGGCGAGCGCCGTCGCCTGCACGCTCGGCGGGGTCGTCGCCAACAACGCCTCCGGCATGACGGCGGGCACCACCAGGAACTCGTACCGCACGCTGTCCTCGCTCACCTTCGTGCTGCCCGGCGGCACCGTCGTGGACACCGCCGATCCGCTGGCCGACGAGGAGCTGGGGCGCGCGGAACCGGCGCTGTGCCGCGGGCTGATGGAGATCAAGCGGGAGATCGAGGCCGATCCGGGGCTCGTCGCCCGGATCCGGGCCAAGTACGAGATCAAGAACACCACCGGGTACCGCCTCGACGCGTACCTGGACGGGACCACCCCCGTCGAGATCCTGCGGGGACTGATGGTCGGGTCGGAGGGCACGCTCGGGTTCATCGCCGAGGTCGTCTTCGACACCGTCGCGCTGGACCGCAAGCTCACCAGCGCGCTGCTCTTCTTCCCCTCGCTGCCCGCCGCGGCGGCCGCCGTGCCGCTCTTCAACGCGGCGGGCGCCCTCGCCGTGGAGGTGATGGACGGCAACACCCTGCGCGCCTCGGTGAGCGTCGAGGGCGTGCCCGCCGACTGGGCCGGGCTGCCGAAGGACACCACCGCGCTGCTCGTCGAGTTCCGCGCGCCCGACGACGCGGGCCGCGCGGAGTACGAGCGGCGCGCCGCCGAGGTCCTCGCCGGGCTGGAGCTGGTGGCCCCGGTGGCCTCCGTCACCAACACCTTCACCCGCGACCCGAAGACGATCAACGGCTACTGGAAGGCCCGCAAGGCGTTCGTGACCGCCGTGGGCGGGGCGCGGGCCCCCGGCACCACCCTGATCACCGAGGACTTCGCGGTGCCGCCCTCCCGGCTGGCCGAGGCCTGCGAGGCGCTGCTCGCGCTCCAGGCGGAGCACGGTTTCGACGCGGCGGTCGCCGGCCACGCGGCCCACGGCAACCTGCACTTCCTGCTGGCCTTCGACGCCGCAAAACCCGCCGACGTCGAACGCTACGGGGCCTTCATGGACGCCTTCTGCCGGCTCACGGTGGAGCGGTTCGACGGCTCGCTGAAGGCCGAGCACTCCACCGGCCGCAACATGGCACCCTTCCTCGAACTGGAGTGGGGGCCGCGGGCCACCGAGCTGATGTGGCGGACCAAGCGGGTCGTCGACCCGGACGGGCTGCTCGCTCCGCGCATCCTCCTCGACCGCGACCCGGCGGCCCATCTGCGCGGGCTGAAGACGATTCCACAGGTGGAGCCGGAGGCCGACCCGTGCATCGAGTGCGGTTTCTGCGAACCGACCTGCCCCAGCGGGGACCTGACGACCACGCCCCGGCAACGGATCGTGCTGCGGCGGGAGATGATGCGCCAGCAGCCGGGCTCCCGGGTGCTGGACGCTCTGCTCGACGCCTACGGCCACGACGCCGTGGACACCTGTGCGGGCGACTCCACCTGCAAGCTGGCCTGTCCCGTCGGCATCGACACGGGCGCCCTGATGCGGGACTTCCGCCGGCGGCGGCACGGACCGCGCGAGGAGCGGGCCGCCGCCCTCGCCGCGAAGGGGTTCAAGGCCGTCGAGGGAGCCCTCCGGCTGGCGGTGGCCGCCGCCCGCCCGCTCGGGGGCCCGGGGGGGCGGGCGCGTAT
>NZ_JBHYVA010000578.1:0-5583 GCF_042750055.1 Streptomyces sp. NPDC059456 | reverse complement strand
CGCGGGGGGGGGGGGGGGGCCCCGGGGGGGGGGGGGGGGGGGGGGGTGGGGTTTTGTTGCATGGTGCAGCAACTACCCCGCCCCACACCCCCAGGACGTGCGTTCGGTCATCTTCGACCGGAAGGAGTGCTTCCTGTCATGGTGTTGACCGGGACCGGGCGCGCGTTACCAGCCGCGCTCGCGCCATTCGGCCAGGTGCGGCCGCTCCGCGCCGAGCGTGGTGTCGTTGCCGTGCCCCGGGTAGACCCAGGCCTCGTCCGGCAGCTGCTCGAAGAGCTTGTGCTGCACGTCGTCGATGAGGCTGGCGAAGGCCTTCGGGTCGCCGCCGGTGTTGCCGACGCCGCCGGGGAAGAGGCAGTCGCCGGTGAACACGTGCGGGTGCCCGTGCGGGTCGTCGTAGATCAGCGCGATCGAGCCCGGGGTGTGTCCGACCAGGTGGCGGGCGGTCAGGGTGACCCGGCCGACCCGGATCGCGTCCCCGTCCGCCACGGGCACGTCGGTCGCCACCGGGATGCCCTCGACGTCGTCGGCGCCCGCGTAGGTGCGCGCGCCGGTCGCCTCGACCACGGCCTGGAGCGCGCCCCAGTGGTCCCCGTGCCGGTGGGTGGTGACGACGGACGCGATGCCGTCGCCGCCGATCAGGTGCAGCAGGGTCTCCGGCTCGGCGGCCGCGTCGATCAGCAGCTGCTCGTCGGTGGCCCGGCAGCGCAGCAGGTACGCGTTGTTGTCCATGGGGCCCACCGCGACCTTGGAAATCATCAGGTCCGGGAGTTCGTGCACGTCGGCCGGACCGCCGACCTTGACTGCTCCGCTGTACGTCATGTGTCGATCCTAGAGCGGGGGAAGGGCCGGGAGGAGGCCGCCGACGACGGTGAGGTGCGCGCCCTTGTCCGAGCGCCCGGCCAGCCAGCCGAGCAGCTCGGCCCCGGTGCCGACCAGGGTGACCGGGCCGCCCTCGCCGCCGCCGGTGTGCCACGTGGAGCCGTTGCCGTCGCCCTCGACCTGGAGGGTGACCGGGGGGACCTCCGGGCGACCGGACCAGCGGTCGGCGAGGAAGGCGATCTCGCGGGCGGTGAACTCGTCCGGGAGGTCGGAGAGCTCGTAGCCGATGTTCAGGTCGAAGTGGTGCAGCTCGACCTCGACGAGGCGACGGAAGGGCACGTTGGCGGCGAGGTCCGTGACGCCGTTGCGCAGCTCGACGGTGCGCGACCAGTCCTGGTCCCGTCCGGTCTGCGCCAGGAAGCCGGCGTGGGTCTCGCGCAGGTCGGCGAGCTGGACGTCCAGGGTGCGCGGGGCGTCGCGCTCGATGTCGCGGTCGCGGGCCTCGGCGCTCTCGTACATCGGGCGGCCCGCGAAGACGTTGACGAGGGCGTCGGCGTTGCGCGCCAGGTGGGCCAGCACATGGCCGCGGGTCCAGCCGGGGAGGTGTGACTCCCCGGCGAGGGCGGCGTTGTCCAGTTTCGCGACCGCGGTCAGCAGTCGGTCCGTGGCTTCACGTACAGATTGCAGGTCGTGCACATGATCAGTCATGGGTCCGAGCCTAGTGCCGGGGGACCCCGGCCACACGAACGGGTGAACCCGTCTGCGGAGTGCCGTAAATCGAATGCGCGTGCTATACGCTCGAAGTCCTAGCTCTTCTCCATCGCAGAGGCGCCCCCCATACCCTGGACAGTCCGGGGCTCGTGCCCCCGCTTCTCTCAAGAAAGGTGCGGACCGGCGTGACCGACCGTCTCATCGTTCGTGGCGCTCGCGAGCACAACCTCAAGAACGTCTCGCTCGACCTGCCCCGCGACTCACTCATCGTCTTCACCGGACTCTCCGGGTCGGGCAAGTCCTCCCTGGCCTTCGACACGATCTTCGCCGAGGGCCAGCGCCGCTACGTCGAGTCGCTCTCGTCGTACGCCCGCCAGTTCCTCGGGCAGATGGACAAGCCCGACGTGGACTTCATCGAGGGCCTCTCCCCGGCCGTCTCGATCGACCAGAAGTCGACCTCGCGCAACCCGCGTTCGACGGTCGGCACCATCACCGAGGTCTACGACTACCTGCGCCTGCTGTTCGCGCGCATCGGCAAGCCCCACTGCCCCGAGTGCCGCCGCCCCATCTCGCGCCAGTCGCCGCAGGCGATCGTCGACAAGGTCCTCGCCCTCCCCGAGGGCAGCCGCTTCCAGGTGCTGTCGCCGCTGGTGCGCGAGCGCAAGGGCGAGTTCGTCGACCTGTTCTCCGACCTCCAGACGAAGGGCTACAGCCGGGCGCGGGTGGACGGGGAGACCATCCAGCTCTCCGAGCCGCCCACGCTGAAGAAGCAGGAGAAGCACACCATCGAGGTGGTCATCGACCGCCTCACCGTCAAGGAGAGCGCCAAGCGCCGGCTCACCGACTCCGTGGAGACCGCCCTCGGACTCTCCGGCGGCATGGTGATCCTGGACTTCGTCGACCTCGCCGAGGACGACCCCGAGCGCGAGCGGATGTACTCCGAGCACCTCTACTGCCCGTACGACGACCTGTCCTTCGAGGAGCTGGAGCCGCGCTCCTTCTCCTTCAACTCGCCCTTCGGCGCCTGCCCCGAGTGCACCGGCATCGGTACGCGCATGGAAGTGGACCCGGAGCTGATCGTCCCCGACGAGGACAAGTCCCTGGACGAGGGCGCGGTCTCCCCGTGGTCCCTCGGCCACACCAAGGACTACTTCCAGCGGCTGGTCGGCGCACTCGCCGGCGAGCTGGGCTTCCGCACGGACATCCCGTGGGCCGGGCTGCCGCAGCGGGCGAAGAAGGCCCTGCTGTACGGGCACAAGACGCAGATCGAGGTCCGCTACCGCAACCGGTACGGGCGCGAGCGCGCCTACACGACGGCCTTCGAGGGCGCCGTCCCGTTCGTCAAGCGCCGGCACTCGGAGTCCGAGAGCGACGCCAGCCGAGAGCGCTTCGAGGGCTACATGCGCGAGGTGCCCTGCCCGACCTGTGAGGGCACCCGGCTCAAGCCGATCGTGCTCGCGGTGACGGTGATGGACAAGTCCATCGCCGAGGTCGCCGCCATGTCGATCAGCGAGTGCGCGGACTTCCTGGGGCGGATGCGGCTCGACGCCCGCGACAAGAAGATCGCCGAGCGGGTCCTGAAGGAGGTCAACGAGCGGCTCCGCTTCCTCGTCGACGTCGGCCTGGACTACCTGTCGCTCAACCGTGCCGCCGGCACCCTCTCGGGCGGCGAGGCCCAGCGCATCCGCCTCGCCACGCAGATCGGCTCCGGCCTGGTCGGCGTGCTGTACGTGCTCGACGAGCCGTCGATCGGCCTGCACCAGCGGGACAACCACCGGCTGATCGAGACGCTGGTGCGGCTGCGGGACATGGGCAACACCCTGATCGTCGTCGAACACGACGAGGACACCATCAAGGTGGCCGACTGGGTCGTGGACATCGGCCCGGGCGCCGGCGAGCACGGCGGCAAGGTCGTGCACAGCGGCTCACTGAAGGAGCTGCTGAAGAACGGCGACTCGATGACCGGGCAGTACCTGTCCGGGAAGCGGTCCATCCCGGTGCCGGACATCCGCCGGCCCGTGAACGGGGAGCGGAAGCTGACCGTGCACGGCGCCAAGGAGAACAACCTGCGGGACATCGACGTCTCCTTCCCGCTCGGCGTGCTCACCGCGGTGACGGGCGTCTCGGGTTCCGGCAAGTCGACGCTGGTCAACGACATCCTGTACACGCACCTGGCGCGCGAGCTCAACGGCGCCCGGTCGGTGCCGGGCCGCCACACGCGGGTCGACGGCGACGACCTCGTCGACAAGGTCGTGCACGTCGACCAGTCGCCGATCGGCCGGACCCCGAGGTCCAACCCGGCGACGTACACGGGCGTCTTCGACCACGTGCGCAAGCTGTTCGCGGAGACGATGGAGGCGAAGGTGCGCGGCTACCTGCCGGGCCGCTTCTCCTTCAACGTCAAGGGCGGCCGGTGCGAGAACTGCTCCGGCGACGGCACGATCAAGATCGAGATGAACTTCCTGCCGGACGTGTACGTCCCGTGCGAGGTCTGCCACGGCGACCGGTACAACCGGGAGACGCTGGAGGTCCACTACAAGGGCAAGTCCATCGCCGAAGTCCTGAACATGCCGATCGAGGAGGCGCTGGGCTTCTTCGAGGCCGTGCCGACGATCGCGCGGCACCTGAAGACGCTGAACGAGGTGGGTCTCGGGTACGTCCGGCTCGGCCAGTCGGCGCCGACGCTGTCGGGCGGTGAGGCGCAGCGCGTGAAGCTGGCGTCGGAGCTGCAGAAGCGGTCGACGGGCCGGACGGTGTACGTCCTGGACGAGCCGACGACGGGTCTGCACTTCGAGGACATCTCGAAGCTGATCAAGGTGCTGTCGGGGCTGGTGGACAAGGGCAACTCGGTGATCGTCATCGAGCACAACCTGGACGTCGTCAAGACCGCGGACTGGGTCATCGACATGGGCCCCGAGGGCGGGTACGGAGGCGGCCTGGTGGTCGCCGAGGGCACGCCGGAGCAGGTCGCCTCGGTGGGTGCGAGCCACACCGGCAAGTTCCTGCGGGACATCCTCGGTGCGGAGCGGATCTCGGACGCGGCACTGGACGCCGCCCCGGCGGGGAAGGCCACCACCGCCAAGAAGGCCACCACCGCCACGAAGGCCGCCCCCGCGAAGAAGACCGCGGCGGCCAAGAAGACCGCGGCGGCGAAGAAGGCGGCCCCGGCGAAGAAGGCCACGGCCCGGGCCCGCAAGGCCTGACGCCCGCCACCGGCCGGTGCCCGCCGCCGGCCGGTGGTCCCACCCCCGTGGGGGCCGCCGGCCGGGGCGCGGCCGGGGGGTCAGGCGGCCACGCCCACCGCGTGGCCCGCCGTCGCCGGGTCCGTCAAGGAGGCCAGCAGGGCGTCGGCGACGTCCGCGCGCGAGATGGTCCGGCCGCCCGGGACGTTGGCGCCGATGACCCGGCGGTAGTTCCCGGTGCGCGGTTTGTCCAGCAGCCGCGGCGGGCGGACCACCGTCCACCGGGTGCCGCTCGCCCGGATCGCCGCCTCCATGACCTCCAGGTCCGCGTACAGGTCGCGCAGGGCCCACCGCAGCACCGGGAGGAAGACCTTCCGGGCGATGACCCCGTCGCCCTCGACGTCCGGTCCGAGGGGGGCCGCGCTCACCGCCGCGAAGCGCCGCACGCCCGCCCGGTCCATCGCCGACACGATGGCCCGTACCGCCGGGCCGGTGACCGGTGCGAGCCGGGCCTGCTTGTTGCTCGCCGCGCCGAGCGCGGAGATCACCGCCGCCCGGCCCGTCAGGACGGGGAACAGCGCCTCCTCGTCCGTCAGATCGCGCACCACGGCCACCCGGAGGCGTGCGTGCGCCGGTACGTCCAGCCGCGCGGGGTCGCGGACCACCGCCGTCACCTCGTGGCCCGCGTCGAGGGCCTGTCGTACGACCTCGCGCCCGACACCGCCCGTGGCTCCGAACACCGTCAGTTTCATCGCCGGCTCCCGTCCGAGGGTGGGGGGGGGGGGGGGGGGCCACCCACAGACGAGGGGGGGGTGGTGGTGTAGCCCCCGGGACAGACCCCGCCCCCCCCACCACGCTAAAAAAAAAA
>NZ_JBHYVA010000577.1:0-5585 GCF_042750055.1 Streptomyces sp. NPDC059456 | reverse complement strand
GGCCGCGCGGCGCCCCGCCCCGGGGGGGGGGGGGGGCCGGGCGCCCCCCCCCCCGCCCGCGCGCGCGCCCCGCGCGCGCGGGGGGGGGGGGGGCGCCCCGCCGCGCCCACACCGCCTACACGGACCTCGTCGCGGAGCTGGGCCTGACCCTGGTCCCCAGCTACGTCGCCGAGCCCGGCGCCCTCGTCCGGGCCACCCCCGAAGGCGTCGGCGCGGCCGACCCGCCGCACTGGTTCGGCGCGGGTGACGACACCTGCCACGAGAAGACCGAGGCCGCCTTCGCCGCACTCGCCCGTACCGTCGACCCCGGCGATCCGTGGTCCCACCCCGACGCCGCCGCCCTGGACCGGTGCTCCCTCGGCGACTGGCTGCGCGCCCGGGGGGCGACCCCGGCCGTCGTACGCCTGTGGGAGATCGGCCGGCTCGCCCTCGCCGACGGCTCGTGCGAGCGCAGCTCCCTGCTCGCCGCCCTGCGCAAACACGCCGCCGTACCGGGAACGGGCTCCTACGAGTACGAGGCCTGGGAGGGCCTGCGGGTGGCCGAGGGCTCGGCCACCGTGGCCCTGCGCATGGCCGAGGAGCTCCGGGGCCGGATCCGGACCGGCTCCGCGGCCGAGGCGCTCGCGGTGGGGCCCGGCGGCTGCTCCGTACGCCTGGCCGGCGGCGAGACCCTGACCGCCGCGGCCGTGGTCAGCGCCCTCCCCGTCGGCCCGCTCCGTTCGGTCGCCGTGACCGGCGTCGGCGACGCCCGACTCGCCTCCCTGCACCGTCAACGACAGGCCCTCGCCGCCAAGTTCACCGCTGCCTACGACCGGCCGTTCTGGCGCGGGCGCGGCCTCAGCGGCCTGTCCGAATGCGAAGGCGTCCTCGGCAGCACCTGGCCGCAGAGCGAGGGGATCCTCTCCGCCCTCGTCCCGCCCGAACGGCTCGGCGTCCTGATGGGCACCCCCGCCGCGCTGCGGGTCCCCGAACTGCTCGCCGAGATCGCCCGCCTCTACGGCGACGAGGCGCACCGGCCGCTCGCCACGTACCTGCGGATGTGGGGCACCGACCCGTGGACCCAGGGGTACGTCACCCAGTGGACCCCCGGCGACGTCATGGCCGTGGGCCCCCTGCACGGCACCCACGAACCGCCGTTCTACGTCTGCGGATCCGACCAGTGGGTGGCCGGCTACATGGAGGGCGCCGTGCGCACCGGACGCGACACCGCCGAGGAGGTGCTGCGCCGTGGCTGACGTCCTGCTCAACCACATCGGCGGCGCGGACCGGCCGGCCGCCTCCGGCAGGACGACGGCCCTGACCGATCCCGCCACCGGCCGGGTGCACGGCCACGCCCCGTGCTCCGGGCCCGAGGACACGGACGCCGCCGTGGCCGCCGCGGCCGCCGCGCTGGCGGACTGGGCCGTGGCCACCCCCGCCGTCCGCCAGCGCGCCCTGCTCGCCCTCGCCGACGCGATGGAGGCGCATGCGGACGCCCTGACGGCCGCGGAGACCGCGGACACCGGCAAACCCGCCCGGCAGTTCCGGGACGAGGAACTGCCCGCGATCGTCGACACCGTGCGCTACTTCGCCGGAGCCGCCCGGAACCTGCCCGGAGCCGCCGCGGCCGAGTACACGCAGGGCCGCACCTCGCTGCTGCGCCGCGAACCGGTCGGGGTCTGCGCCCAGATCACCCCCTGGAACTATCCGCTGATGATGGCGGCGTGGAAGACCGCCCCGGCGATCGCCGCCGGGAACACCACCGTCCTCAAGCCCGCCGACACCACTCCCTCGTCGTCCGTCCTGCTGGCCCGGCTCGCCTCCGGATGCCTGCCGCCCGGCGTGCTCAACGTCGTCTGCGGCGACCGCGACACCGGCCGGGCGCTCACCGCCCACCGGGACGTGGCACTGATCGCGGTCACCGGCAGTGTGCGGGCGGGCCGCGAGATCGCGGCCGCCGCGGCGGCCGGCCTCAAACGGGTCCATCTGGAGCTCGGCGGGAACGCGCCCGTCATCGTCCACGACGACGTGGACGTCACGGCGACGGCCGAGGCCCTCGCCGCGGTCGCCTACTACAACGCAGGCCAGGACTGCACCGCGCCCACCCGGCTGCTGGTCCACCACCGGGTGCACGACGCGTTCCTCGCGGCCTTCGCCCGCGCGGCGCGGAAACTGTCCGCGGGCACCGACTTCGGCCCCCTCAACAACGCGGCGCAGCTGGCTTCCGTACAGGGCCTGCTCGACCGCCTCCCCGCCCACGCCGAGATCGTCACCGGCGGCGCGCGGATGCCGGGGCCCGGCTGCTTCCACGAGCCCACCGTCGTGGCGGGCGTGCGCCAGGACGACGAGATCGTGCAGGAGGAGGTCTTCGGCCCCGTGGTCACCGTCCAGCCGTTCACCGACGAGGCGCAGGCCCTCCGCCTGGCCGACGACGTGCGCTTCGGCCTCGCCGCGAGCGTGTGGACCGCGGACCACGACCGCGCGATGCGCGCGACCCGGGCCCTGCACACCGGCATCGTCTGGGTGAACACGCACGGCACCACGGTGTCCGAGATGCCCCACGGGGGTGTCAAACACTCCGGGTACGGCAGCGACCTCTCCCTGGCCGGGCTCCTGGAGTACACCCGGGCCAAGCACGTCATGCTGTGATCCCCGCGCTGCCGTCCGAGGCCGCCGCTCGGTGGCCGACAGCCTCAACGAGGTGTTCCTGCCGGCCTCGGTCGAGCGCAGCCGGCGCCCGGCCGACCCGCCGCCACCCGTTCGGCTACGGCAAGGAGCGCTTCTTCTGGTCGCTGCTCGCCGAGGGGGCCTGCCCGGCGCGCGCCGTCCGGCAGGTCCGCGGCGCGGCCGCGGCGGCCGGCCACAGCGCGCGCGAGGAGATCCGGGTGGGCCGGGACCCTGCACTGCGGACCGTCCTGGCGGAGGACGGCACGGCCTGCGCCGGCGTCCTGCTGGTCTACGTGGCGTACGCGCTGGGCAAGGGTGCGCGGGAGCAGCTGATCGGGGAGGCTGCCGATCCCTCCGTGCAACGCGGGGTACGGGAGGTGCCGGGGCGGCAGCCGGAGAGCGATTCGGTGACCTCCCTGCTCACGATGCGCACGGGCCCGGCCGCGGCGCGGACCTGACGGCCCGGCCCATCGGGTCACCCGTGCGGGCGGATCACGATGATCTGAATGACGGCCTTTTCCCGAATTCCACAGTGGCCGGGAGAGTTCTGCGTGTTCTCGTCGCCGAGCGGTCCGCGGTGCGCGACCATAACGGACGCCCAGCAGTCAGCAGAAGGAAACACCGAGACAGGAAGAAGGGCGGACGTGTCCGGCAGCGAAAGCGAGAACCCAGCAATCCCCTCCCCGACCCCCGCGCCGACTCGACCACGAACGAACCGGGACTGGTGGCCGAATCAGCTGGACCTCCAGGTTCTCCACCAGCATTCGCCCCTGTCCGATCCGATGGGCGCGGACTTCGACTACGCGCAGGAGTTCGCGGGCCTCGACGTCGATGCGCTCAAGCGTGACGTCTTCGAGGTCATGACGACGTCCCAGGACTGGTGGCCTGCCGACTACGGCCACTACGGGCCGCTGTTCATCCGGATGAGCTGGCATGCCGCGGGCACGTACCGCATCGCCGACGGCCGGGGCGGCGGCGGCGCCGGCTCGCAGCGTTTCGCCCCCCTCAACAGCTGGCCGGACAACGCGAGCCTGGACAAGGCACGCCGTTTGCTGTGGCCGGTCAAGCAGAAGTACGGACCGAAGATCTCCTGGGCCGATCTGCTGATTTTCGCCGGCAACTGCGCGATGGAATCGATGGGGTTCAAAACGTTCGGATTCGGATTCGGACGGAAGGACACCTGGGAACCCGAGGAAATCTTCTGGGGACCCGAGGACACCTGGCTGGGAGACGAGCGCTACGTCGGCGACCGGGAACTCACCGGTCCCTTCGGTGCCGTGCAGATGGGTCTGATCTACGTCAATCCCGAGGGGCCCAACGGAAATCCGGACCCGGTGGCCGCGGCCCGCGACATCCGCGAGACGTTCAAGCGCATGGCGATGGACGACGAGGAGACGCTCGCGCTCATCGTGGGCGGTCACACGTTCGGCAAGTGCCACGGCGCGGTCGATCCCGGGTACATCGGCCCGGAGCCCGAGGCGGCCCCCCTCGAACAGATGGGCCTCGGCTGGAAGAACACGTTCGGCAGCGGCAAGGGCGTCGACTCGCTCACCAGCGGGCTCGAGGGTGCGTGGACCACGGAGCCGACGAAGTGGGACAACGGCTATCTGGACAACCTGTTCGGATACGAGTGGGAGCTGACGACCAGCCCCGCCGGTGCCCAGCAGTGGAAGCCCACGGATCCGGCGGCCCAGGACATCGTGCCCGACGCCCACGACCCGGCGAAGCGGCACGCCCCGATGATGCTGACGACGGACCTCGCGCTGAAGGTGGATCCGGTCTACGCACCGATCGCCAAGCGCTTCCACGAGAACCCGGACCAGCTCGCGGTCGCGTTCGCCAAGGCCTGGTACAAGCTGCTGCACCGCGACATGGGGCCGCTCTCGCGTTACCTCGGCCCGTGGATCCCCGAGCCGCAGCTGTGGCAGGACCCCGTCCCCGCGGTCGACCACGCGCTGGTCACGGACGCGGACGTCGCCGCCCTCAAGAGCCGGATCCTGTCCTCGGGGCTGTCCGTCCCCCAGCTGGTCACCACCGCCTGGGCGTCCGCGGCCGCCTTCCGCGGCACCGACAAGCGCGGCGGGGCCAACGGTGCCCGGATCCGGCTCGCGCCGCAGCGGGACTGGGCTTCCAACGCCGTGCCCGAGGTGGCGCAGACGGTGGAGGCCCTCGACGGGATCCGGCGGGAGTTCAACGACGGGGCGGCGGGCGGGACGAAGGTGTCCCTCGCCGACCTGATCGTCCTGGGCGGGTGCGCCGCCGTCGAGCGGGCCGCGAAGGACGCCGGGCACGACGTCAGGGTTCCGTTCGCACCGGGACGTACGGACGCCTCGCAGGAACAGACCGACGTGGAGTCGTTCGCCGTGCTCGAACCCCGGGCGGACGGGTTCCGCAACTACCTGCGGGAGGGCGAGAAGCTGCCGCCGGAGACCCTGCTGCTGGACCGCGCCAGCATGCTGACGCTCACCGCGCCGGAGATGACGGTGCTGGTCGGCGGCATGCGGGCGCTGAACACCGGTTTCGGCCAGTCCTCGCACGGTGTCTTCACCGAGCGGCCGGGGACGCTGACCAACGACTTCTTCGTCAACCTGCTCGACATGGGCACGGAGTGGAAGGCGTCGGCCACGGCCGAGAACGTGTTCGAGGGTCGCGACCACGCCACCGGCGAGGTGAAGTGGACCGCGACCGCCGTCGACCTCGTCTTCGGATCGCACTCCCAGCTGCGGGCCCTGTCGGAGGTGTACGGGTCCGAGGGCGCTCAGGAGCGCTTCGTACGCGACTTCGTGCGCGCCTGGGACAAGGTGATGAACCTCGACCGGTTCGACCTCCGCTGAACCGGTGCCCGGGGCCCCCGCCGGGCCCCCCCCCGCGGGGCCGGGGCCCCGGGCCCCCCCCGGCGCGGGGCCCCGCGGGGGGATCACCACGCGGGCGTGGGTTTT
>NZ_JBHYVA010000576.1:0-5594 GCF_042750055.1 Streptomyces sp. NPDC059456 | reverse complement strand
CCCCGCCGCCGTGGCGGGCGCAGACGCCGGGGGTGTTGGCGGCCCGCGCGTCCGGGGTGGCGGTGGCGGCCGCGGCGGCGGCCGGCCCCACCCCGCCGACGAGCACGTCGGCGGCGAGGCCGGGCAGATCGCGCCGCGAGAGGAGGTAGGTGCCGGGCAGGGCGCGCGGCTCCGGCGTCACCGGGTCCGGATGAGGGGTGAGACCGGCGGCGACGGAGTCTGCCTCCGCCGCCACCGCGGTCACGATGAGCGCGCGCACCGTCGGTACGTGGTTACTTGAGCTTGAGGTTGAAGGCCCAGACGGCGAGGGGCTTGCCGTCCTCGGCCACCTGGACGATGTTCAGCTTCTTCGAGGCCGGCGCCTCGCCCTGGCCGCCGGTCGCGAAGACGTCGGCGCCCGGGAAGCTGCGGTAGGTGTTGGAGGAGGGCTCGGTGATCGGCTGTCCGTCGAGGACGGCCTGCCACTTCTTGCCGTCCTCGACGACCTCGGGCTCGACGCCCATGCGGAGGGTGTCCCCGCGGCCGTACTCGACGGTCTTGGCGCCCTTCAGGTCGGTGAGGCACTCCTGGACCTTGTCCATGGAGAGCTCCTTGCCATCGGAGCAGGCTGCCTCGGTGGACACCGACGACGTGCCGACCGTCACGGTCGCCAGCGGCGTCGGCTTGTCGCAGGCGGAGAGAAGGAGGAGGCCGGCGGACACGGCTCCGAGGGCCGCGACGCTGCGGCGGCCCCTACCCGAGAAAAGCGGTGCGGTCATGAGCCGAAGGCTATCGGGCCACCCGGCTCCGCCGCCGCACGGGGGTGTCCGTGGCCCGCGGCGCGGCGCGCCGCCCGCCCCCTGCGGCCCGCACACCGCCCCGCAGGCCCGTCCTAGGCCACTCGGGGGCGGGTGGAGCCCGGGTGGTGGCGGGGCGAGGACAGCAGCCCGCGGAAGGCCATGGTGGTGCCCGCCGCGACGATGGCCGCGGCGACCGCCATGCCCAGTACCCCGTTCAGCGGCAGTGCGATGCCGATCGCGCCGCCCAGCACCCACGCCATCTGGAGCAGCGTCTCCGAGCGGGCGAACGCGGACGTCCGCACCGCCTCCGGCACGTCCCGCTGGATCATCGCGTCCAGCGACAGCTTCGCCAGCGCCTGGCAGAACCCGGCCGTCGCCGCCAGCACCGCCATGAACAGCCCGCTGAAGAACACCGCCGCCAGGACCGCGACGCCCAGGGTCGCCGCCAGCACCGCCGCGATGATGGTCTCGGGCGCCCGGGCCCGCAGCCACGCGCCCACCGCCGTCCCGAACGCGTTCCCGGCGCCCGCCGCGACGCCCACGATGCCCAGTGACACCGCCGCGCTCTGCCCGGCGAGCGGGTGCTCCCGCAGCAGGAACGCCAGGAAGAAGATCAGGAACCCGGACAGGGCCCGCATCGACGCGTTCGCCAGCAGACCGCACAGGACCGACGGACTCACCGTGCGCAGGCCGGGCTTGCGCGAGTGGGGCTCGTGCGTGGACAGCCGGGCCCGCCGCTCGCCCTTCGCCTCGTCCACCTTGTGCGGCAGCGAGAACGCCGCGAACGTGCCCCAGACGAAGATGGCGCAGGCGCCGTACAGCGGCCACGGAGGCCCGATGGTGTGCAGGCCCGCCGCGACGGGCGCCGCCGCCGCGGTGGCGAGCAGGCCGGCCAGCGTGACCCGGGAGTTCGCCTTGACGAGTGAGAAGTTCGGCGGGAGCAGCCGCGGCACCACGGCGCTGCGGACCACCCCGTACGCCTTGGACGCGACCAGCACGCCCAGCGCCGCCGGGTAGAGCTCCAGCCCGCCCGTGGCCACCGCGCCCGACATCATCACCGCGAGCAGCGCCCGCGCGAGCATCGCGCAGGCCATCGCGGCCCGCCGTCCGTGCGGCAGCCGGTCCAGCGCCGGGCCGATCACCGGGGCCAGCACCGTGAAGGGGGCCATGGTGATCGCCAGGTACAGGGCGACACGGCCGCGTGCCTCGTCCGTGGGGACCGAGAAGAACACCGTCGAGGCCAGCGCCACCGTGATCATCACATCGCCGGCGCCGTTGATGGCGTGCAGCTCGATCAGCTTGCCGAGCCCCGATTCGCCGGCGCCGTGCGCGTGCGTGGCCCGCCGGATCCCGCGCGCCGTACCGGTGAAGGGACGCTGCAGGGCACGCCCGACGGCCCGGCCGGCCCGCCTGGCCGGTCCCGAGCCGTCGCCGGACGACCGTACGGGTGCCACACCCGCCATACTGCCCCACGGACCCCTCCGGGTCCCGTCCCGGCGCGTTACGGGCGCCCGTCGGGTCGCCGTCCACGGGCCGTCGTGACGATGTCGGCACGCGGGCTTGTCCGCGAATCGGACCTTGCATGTGGGCCCGGGGCGCCGGAGGAGGTAGCGTGCGTAGCGCGCCACCGGCGGTTGCTCTTGGCCGCGCGCCTCTTCGCGATCCCGCAGAATGGATTGCAGGTAGGTGCGCCCGAGGCCGATCGGGTGCGGACGTCGACGCGGCCCTCTGGTCCGCTCCGCCCGCGCCACGTACGGACAGGACCGACGGGTCGTTCAGGACGACAGTACGGACGGCGCACTCGTGAGACGGCGTAGGAGAGAACGAGACCTGTGAGTGCTGCGACGACGCGAAGCCGTACCCCCGACCGCCTGTGCGCCGAGGCGGTAGACCTCGCCCGCGCGGCGGCCGAGGAAGCCGCCGCTCCCTCAGTGGTGGGCGAGCACGTCTCCGCCGTCGCGGAGGGCGACCGGGTCGTCACGCACTTCTTCGAGTGCAAGGACCCCGGCTACCGGGGCTGGCGCTGGGCCGTCACCGTGACCCGCGCCTCCCGCGCCAAGAACGTCACCCTCGACGAAACGGTGCTGCTTCCCGGCGAGGACGCCCTCCTGGCCCCCGAGTGGGTCCCGTGGAGCGAGCGGCTGCGCCCCGGCGACATGGGCCCCGGCGACCTGCTGCCCACCGACGCCGACGACCTGCGGCTGGAGCCGGGCTTCACCGGCGAGGACGCGCCGCCGCCGAACTCGCTCGTCTCCACCGAGATGGCCGAACTGGTCGAGGCCGAGGACGCCGACGTCACCGACCGCACCGTGGTGCCCGTACGGGGCTCCATCGCCTCCGTCGCCGAGGAGCTCGGCATGCGCCGGGCCCGCGTCCTGTCGCGCTACGGGCTGCACAGCGCCGCCGACCGCTGGGACGAGTCCTTCGGCGCCAAGACCCCGATGGCGCAGGCGGCGCCCGCCTCCTGCGTCTCCTGCGGGTTCCTCGTCGCGATCGGCGGCTCGCTGGGCCAGGCCTTCGGCGTCTGCGCCAACGAGTTCGGCCCCGCCGACGGACACCTCGTCTCCCTCTCGTACGGCTGCGGCGGCCACTCCGAGGCCGCGGTCATGCCGAAGCCGCTGCGCCCGGCCCCGCCGGTGCTCGACTCGATGGCCTCCGACGAGTTCCCGCTGCGCCCGGCCCCCGACACCGGCTCGGTCCCCTCGGCGGACCTGCCGGCCGCGGACCTCGGCCACTCGTAGCACGCGCGGCGGCCACTCGTGGCACGCGCGGCCGTACGGGGCCGTCCGTCCGGCGGGGCGACGGCCCCGCCCCGGCGGCGTACCCTCGGCGCATGGGGGAAGCCGACATGGTGGGGCTGGACGGCCGGGTGACCGGGACGGTGGGTCCCGGTCTGGTGGGCGAGGTCATCGTCCGCATCCGCGGCGGCGCCGAGCACTTCCTCGCGCATCCCGCCCCGGGCACGGGCCGGCTGCCCGTCGGAACGGTGGTGACCGTCGTCGAGTACCTGCCGCCGCGCACGGTGTACGTGATGGCGGCGTACGACAACTGAGGCCCTGCGCCACCTGCCCGGATGTGCTTCGTATCAAGATGGCGACAAGACTCCGCCAGGATCTTCTTAACGCGGCCGCACAGGAGCACACTCGCCCTCGTCAGTGTCGAACGGCACTGCGACAAAGGGGGCGTTGCCGATGGCTATCGGCGTCGTGGCGGGAATCGTTCTCGCCGCAATAGTGGCCTTGGTCGGCCTGTTCAAGCTCATGTGGCGGGTGGCCGAACCGAACGAGGCACTCGTCATCTCCGGTTCCACGCACCGCACCGAGGGCATCGGCGAGGGCATGGGCTTCCGGATCGTCACCGGGCGCGGAACCCTCGTGGTCCCCGGTGTGCAGGCGGTGCGCAAGCTGTCGCTGGACCTCAACGAGACCCAGCTGAACGTGGACTGCGTGACCCACCAGGGCATCCCGCTGCGGGTGAAGGGCGTCGTGATCTTCAAGATCGGCGACGACCTCGTGTCCATCGCGAACGCGGCGCGCCGCTTCCTGGACCAGCAGAAGATGATGCCCGAGCGGGTGCACATCGTCTTCGCGGGCCATCTGCGGTCCATCGTGGGCGGGTTGACGGTCGAGGACATGATCCGCGACCGGGAGAAGCTGACCGGGCAGACCCGGGCGGCCTGCGGTACCGAGATGGAGAAGCTCGGCCTGATCGTCGACTCGCTCCAGATCCACGAGATCGAGGACCCGACCGGCTACATCAAGAACCTGGCGATGCCGCACGCGGCCGCCGTCCAGCGGGACGCGCGCATCGCCCAGGCCGAGGCGAACCGTTTGGCCACCGAGGCCGAGCAGACCGCGTTCGCACGGATGGCGGAAGCCACCCGCGACAGCGAGATCCTCCAGGCCGGCTACCAGGCCGAGCGCGACAAGGCCGCCGCGACCGCCCGCCAGGCGGGCCCGCTCTCGGAGGCCGCGGCCCGCCAGGAGGTCGTCGTCCAGGAGACCCGGGTCGCCGAGCTCGAAGCGCACCGGCGCGAACAGCAGCTCCAGGCGGACGTGCGCAAGCCCGCCGACGCGGCGGCGTACGAGACCCGCACCCGCGCCGAGGCCGAACGCGACGCCCGGATCTCGGCGGCGCAGGCCAAGGCCAAGGAGACCGAGCTGGCGGCCGCGGCCGAGGCCACCCGCGTGACGACGGCGGCGACCGCCGACGCGGCGGCCACCGAAGCCCGTGGTCTCGCGGCGGCGAAGGCCACCCGGGCGACCGGTGAGGCCGAGGCCGCGGCCACCCAGGCCAAGGGCCTCGCGGTGGCGGCGTCGGCGAAGGCCAAGGGCCTCGCCGAGGCCGACGCGATCAAGGCGCGGGCCGCCGCACTCGCCGAGAACCAGGAAGCGGTCGTCGCCCAGCAGCTCGCCGAGAACTGGCCGGCGATCGTGGAGGCGGGCGCCGGGGCCTTCGGGAACGTGGAGCACATGGTGCTGCTCAACGGCGCCGAGGGCATGTCGGAGATGTTCGCGAAGGCCCTGACGATGGGCGGCACGGGGCTGGGCCTGGCCCGCCAGCTGCTCGCGTCGATGTCCCAGCCGGGCGCCCCGGGGGCCACCTCCCCCGCCGCCGCCCCGGTGAACGGCAGCGCCGCGGCCTCCTCCCACCAGATCCCGATCGCGGAGGCGTAGACCGCCGCGTCCGCGGGGCCGCGGGGGCCCGGGGCCGCCCCCCCCCCGCGCGGCGGCGGCAGCGGGGGGCGGCTGCGGCGCCACGGTTTCGCCCCATCCGCGCCCGGCGCCCGCGACACCGTGGGCCTCGGCGTGGACG
>NZ_JBHYVA010000575.1:0-5599 GCF_042750055.1 Streptomyces sp. NPDC059456 | reverse complement strand
GCGCCGCCCCCCCGCGGGCGGGGGGGGGGCGGGGGGGGGGGGGCCCGGGTGGGTGCGCCCCCCGCACCGGGGGCCCTGCCCCGCGCCCGGGCCCCCCACGGCCCGCCCGCCCCGGGACCTGCGGGTGACTGTCCTGACCTGGTACATGCGCGCCGGCACCCCATCCCCGCACTCGCGCCAGCCGATTCCGGAGCCGCCCTTCGAAGCGGTCCGCGACGCGCTTGTGTGGGCCCTGCGCCGCAGTCCGGTCCAACGCCTCATCGGCCAGGCCCGCCGGGCCCGCGACGACAGCGATGCCGACGACCTCTACACCGACGCCGAGAAGCTGCTCGCACGGTCACCGGGCCCCTTCGGGCATCCGGGTCGGATGCGCGAAGCGCTCCTTGCCGACGACCAGGACATCCAACCCCCACCGCGTGGTCTGGCGCGGGGTCTCGTGCACCTGATCGCAGCCCTCGGGCTGCCACCGGGAGAGGTGAGCGCGAAGTGCCTCGCGGCCGCGTTGACCAACTCCGGACTGCTCCCTCAGCTCGACCAAGACACCCTGGCTGCGGCCTTCGAGCACGCTGAGCGTGACGGGATCCTCGACCATCTACTTCAGGGCCCGCGGGAACGCGATGCCGTCGCGCAAGCCGCGAGCGTCAATCCCGAGGCCCTGGCTCGCGCGCGTGAGATCGCCCGCATCCTCGGCTTCTGCGGCAGCATCTACCTGATGCACGGCCTGCTGCTCCCGGATACCCCGGGCCAGAAGGCGATCCGCGCCGTCATCGACGAGCTGGGTGTCGGCGAGGTGGTGCTGTCGGCCGTGCGGAGCGTGAACAAGGTCGACGCGGCCTACACCCTCAGCATGTGTATGGAACCGTGGGTCGAGCAGCTCGCCGACCAGCTGAACGAGGCGATCATTGAGAACCTTGAGCAGGTGTTTCGAAGCCCGGGAGAGCTGGATTCAGCCGAGGCCCTCATGCATGCCTGGCGGGCCACCTTCGACGCTCTTGCCGGCCAGAGCCAGTAGGCGTACGTGTCCCGTCAGCTTCACGATGGGGACGGCGCACCCCATGGGAGGGCCTCCCAGGCCTGATCCAGGATCGGGTTGATCACCGTCCGGCTTCCCGCCATGGACCTCAGGGACCACCCTTCGGGCGGCGGCTCCTCGACGTGAGCCAGGATCGCGGCCTCCAGGCCCGGGTCGGTCGCGACGACCGCGTCCTCCAGTTCGCTGCACGAGGCGACCACCGTGGGCACGTCCGTGTCTGGCAGTACGCTGCGGAACGCCGGAGTGTTGACCAGGTGGTACGGCTCCATGGTCACCACGATCCCGAACATCGGCCGATCATGGGGCAGGTGCGCGAACTTCGGGTCCTGCTGCCGGATGAGATCCGCGGTGACGGGGATCTGTTTCCCGATGGCCTTGCCCAGCTTCGTGTTGAGCTCCTCATCGAACGTCTGCTGCGGCCCGAGCCGGAGGCCGACGGTGGGCCGGAAGGCCTTGGCCTCCACGAGCAGCACGAGGCCGGGAAGGACCACGATCCAGTTGATGCTCTTCTTCTCCCCGTTCTTGCCGTAGACGATCTCCGGATAGACCTTGGCGTCTGGAAGAAGGCGGAGTTGCCGACCGACGTACTGCTCAAACAGCTCGGCTAGGCCGTTTCCTGTGGATCACCGTGCTGACCAGATGAAGATGGCGGCGAGGTGGAGTCCGGCGAGGTAGATGGTGGCGGTCTTGTCGTAGCGGGTGGCCAGGCCGCGCCACTGTTTGAGTTTGTTGATGCACCGCTCGACGGTGTTCCGTCGCTTGTATGCCTCGCGGTCGAAGGCCGGCGGCCTGCCGCCGCGACTGCCCAGGCGCTGGCGGTTCGCGGCCTGGTCCGCGGGCTGTGGGATGACTGCCCGGATCCCGCGCTTGCGCAGATGGCCTCGGATCGCCCGCGACGAATACGCCTTGTCCGCGAGGACGGCAGTGGGTGTGGTCCGCGGCCTGCCGGCAGGGCGGGGCACCCTGATCCGGGCCATGACCTGCTCGAATGCGGGTGCGTCGCCGGCCTGCCCAGGCGTGATGACGAACGCAAGCGGCCGGCAGCGGCCGTCGGCTGCCAGATGGATTTTGGTGGTCAGTCCGCCGCGGGACCGTCTGAGGGCATGGTCGGCGGGCTCGCCGGCCGGGGCCCCTTTTGACGGGCTCCGGCAGCGTGCTGATGTGCCCGCACGATCGTGGAATCGACCGCGACGACCCACTCCAGGTCGCCCTCGGCGTCAGCCTGGGCGAGCAGAGCGGTGAACACCTTCGCCCACGTGCCGTCCGCCGCCCAGACCCGCAGGCGGTTGTGAACGCCCTTCCAGGACCCGAAGTGCTCGGGCAGGTCCATCCACGGCGTCCCGGTGCGGTACTTGAACGCGATCGCGTCGATCACCTGGCGGTGATCACGCCACCGCCCACCCCGCCGAGGCGCCCGGTCCGGCAATAACGGCTCGATGCGTGCCCACTGGGCATCAGTCAACGACACACATCAACCAACGATCAGATGATCCTCAGGAAACGGCCTAGTTGGGGTCCTCGCGGGCCTCGTACCCTTCGAGGCCGGCCCAGAGCAGGGGAGGGACAAGTGCCGCCAGGTACCAGGCGAGGTCGGTGAACTGTGGCGCGTCCGGGACACTCCGGCGGTCGATGGTGGGAAGGAAGGAGACTTCCCTGCGCTGCGCGGAGAACATGAGCATGCCGCCAGTCCCGCCCTGCGGGTGGTAAATGTTCAGCGCCACGGTGAAGGGCAGATTCGCCGCGGAGTCCAGCTCCGCGAGCACGGCGTTCAGGCAGTCGGGGGTGCTGTCGTACCACTCGTGCATGTCGTCTGCATCGTTGATCATGTACGAGATGTAGCCGGGGCGTTCCTCAGCAGACCAGCCGGCGGGGGTCAGCAACTCCAACAAGCCGCGCACGGTGGTTGGGCGCTGGAAGGTGAAGTCGATGTCTGCTTGTCGGTTACCCACGTGCGTCTCCGGGAGCTTGAGCGGTCGCGTCGCATACTCGCCGCTACGCAACGCTCCGTCGACCCGATTTCCCTGGGACCGCTGCTCCAGCGCGTGGAGTGCCCGACGCAGGGCACTGCACCGAGCCTGAGTATCGGTCGGTTCCTTGGTCGGCTGCGGGGGTCGATTCTGAGCATCAGAGTTGTCCACCCAGGTCACATAGCGCGCTCCGTTACAGGGCTGGTGGCACAAACAGGGCGGCGAGGCGGAGAAGGGACCGGCGGTGCATGGCTTGTCACCGTGCCGCAGCCGGGCCTGAGACGGCCTCCGACGGCGCCGTGGCGCCCCTCGGACGGATGATGCGAGGGCGGCATCGGCCCGATCTGGCCGACCCTGGAAGGCGAAGGAGTGAGCGGAAGGGAGGCTCCGGGGATGGTGCTCAGGCCGCCGGTGGATCCGATGCTGGCGCACGCCGCGGAGTCGGTGCCGGGCCCGGTCGCGCTGCGGGCGGGGGTGGCGTACGAGCAGAAGCTGGACAGGCACCGGGCGCTGCTGTTCACCCAGACCGGCCCGGGTGGCACGGTGGTGGTGCAGACCCGTCGCGGGGCGCTGGTCCAGGACCGGTGGCCAGACCTGATGGCCGCCGCCGTCGAGCAGTTGCCGCCAGGCCTGGTCCTCGATGGCGAGCTGGTCGTCTGGGACGCCGAGGAGGGCCGGCTGTCGTTTGAGGCGTTGCAGCGCCGGGCCGCCGCCCGCGCCCGCAGCGCCCCGGCTCTGGCCGCCCGGTGGCCGGCCTACTTCGTCGCGTTCGACCTCTTGCAGCTCGGCGGCGAGGAGCTCCTGCGATGGCCGTACAGGGACCGCAGGACTGAACTGGAGAAGTTGTTCACCGACTACGCCCTGACCGCACCGTGGACGCTCGTCCCGCAGACGACGGACCCGGCTAAGGCCCGGGAGTGGCTGGAAACCTGGACCGACGTGACCGGGGTCGAAGGCCTGGTCATCAAGCCCCTGACCAGCAAATATCTGCCCGGCTACCGCGGGTGGACCAAGATCAGAAGACGTGACGCCACGGAGGCCATCATCGGCGCCATCACCGGCACCCTGACCCGCCCCCAGCTCCTCGTCCTCGGCCGCCACGACCAGAACGGCCGGCTGCGCGCGGTGGGCCGGACAGTACCGCTGCGCCCGGATGTCTCCCGGCAGGTCGGCGAGCACCTCGCCGCGGCCGACCCCGGCCACCCCTTCGAGGGGGTGCGGTTCACCTCCACGTGGGGGAGCCGTGACGTTCTGGACGTGGTGCTCGTCCGTCCGGACGTGGTGGCGGAGGTCAGCGCAGACCGGGCGGTTGACCTGGGCGTTTTCCGGCACCCGCTGAGGTTCCAGCGGATCCGCCTGGACGTGACCACCAGCGACGTCCCGCCCTTCGGCCAGGGCCCGGCCGCGGCCGTCGGCTGACCGCCCGTCCCGCGCTGACGAACAGGTCCCTCGCGGCCGGCATCGATGGGTGCAGGCCCCCGTTGCGTGTCCCCCGCAGGAGTGAATCCGGCCCTCGCGTACCCGTAGGCGGTTTGTGCGGTGCACCCCCAACCCGCCCCGAAATGAGGGCTATTGACATTGAACGGGATCTTTCGGCACGTTTCCGGCGCGGCCTGACGGTCGGGCCGCCGATGTGTGATCGGAGTGCGATTCATGGCGCGTTCGGTACGGGAGCAGTACGGCGAGGGGCAGGTCGCGGCCCGGCTGCGGGTGCCGTTGGTGGCCTGGCGGTGGGCTGTCGGTTCGGGCCTGGTCCCGCAGGCGGACGCCGGGCTCGGGTTGTGGTCGCGGGCGGTGGTGGAGGCCGCCGACCCTGAGCAGGTCCGCGCGGCGCTGCGGGGCCCGAGCGGTGCCGGGGTGGCGACGGACCGGCTGACGGAGGCCCTCGGGGAGCCGTTGCCGATTCTCCGGCCGAGGGTGACCGCGGCTGCGGTCGGTCACTTGGTGAGGGCCGGTCTCCTGGTCTACCTCGGCTGGGACCCCCAGTTCCCCGACGTGCATCCGGACCAGGTGGCAGCGCTCGCCCGCCGCCGGGACCTGCCCGCCTTCCTGGACGCGCACGTGCCGGTCGGCCCGGCCCAGGCCGCGGTACGCCTCGGCGTCCGCCGTGCGGACTTCGACCAGATCACCGGCCGGCTTGGGTGGTTGTCCCCGGTCGATTCCGTGGACATCGACTACAAGCGCACCAAGGCGGGGTGACCACCATCCCCCTCTACGACGCCCAGGAGATCGCGCTTTTGGAGGTGGTCCGCCCTCACGCGGACTGGCGGGCCGTACGCACCGCCCGGCCGGGGAGCCGCTCCCCGCTCGCTGCCTTCGAACCGGCCGTCCCGGGCGGTGACCTGGTGTTGTTGGCGGGGGTGGCGCGGATCGCAAGGGTGGGCCGGGCCGCGGTGGCGTGCTGGCGCCGTCGGCACCCTGACTTCCCCGCCCCGGTGGCCGGCACGGACGTCCACCCGCAGTTCGATTGCGGCGCGGTCGTGGCCTGGCTCCTCGCCCACGACAAGATCGGCGTACCCATGGGGCCGACGGTTGCCACGCTGGTGGTGGCCGGGTCCGGGGGCGGTCTGGTATTCTCAACGGTCTCTGATACGCCAGA
>NZ_JBHYVA010000574.1:0-5607 GCF_042750055.1 Streptomyces sp. NPDC059456 | reverse complement strand
CGCGGGGCCCCGCGCGCGCGCCCCGCCCGCGCCCCCCCCCCCCGCCTGGATCAGGGGGAGGGCCAGCAATGCCCCGGTTCCTTCTCCCACAGTGACGCCGTGGTCGAGCACCGGGTTGAGCGCCATCCGGTCCAGTGCCTTCGCCTGGCCCGGTTCGCCGCTGGCCTGCCCGGCCAGCCACCAGTCGGGAGCCCGGAACGCGGCGCGCTGGGCCACCAGTCCGCAGGCCGCCGAGACGACGCCGTCGAGGATGACCGGCGTACGGCGGACCGCGCACTGGAGCAGGAAGCCGGTGATCGCGGCGACGTCGGCGCCGCCGACCGCGGCGAGCAGGGCCACCTGGTCGCCGAGGACCGGGCGGGCCCGGCGCAGCGCGTCGCGGATCGCCGCGCACTTGCGCATCCAGGTCAGGTCGTCGATGGGCCGCCCGCCGCGCCCGGTGACCACGGAGGCATCGGTTCCGCACAGGGCGGCGACGAGCGTCGCCGCGACCGTGGTTCCACCGACGCTCACGTCCCCCAGGACCACGAGGTCGGTGCCCGAGTCGGCCTCCTCGTCGGCGATCCGCATGCCGAGCCGCAGGGCCGCGTCGGCCTCCTCGCGGGTGAGCGCGTCCTCGACGTCGATCCGCCCGCTGCCGCGGCGCACCCGGTGGCGCACCACGTCCTCGGGCAGCAGCCCGGGCTCGCAGTCCAGGCCGGCGTCGACGATCCGCACGCCGGCGCCGAGGCGCGCCGCGAGGATCGACACGGGGGAGTTCCCGTCGAGTACGGAGCGCACCAGCTCGTGCGCGGTGCCGGCGGCGCGGGTGGACACCCCCTCGGCGGCGATCCCGTGGTCCGCGGCGAACAGCACGACGCGCGGCCGCTCGATCGGCCGGACGGGCACCCGCCCCTGCGCGGCGGCGAGCCACTCGGCGAGCTCGTCGAGCCGCCCCAGCGCCCCGGCCGGCACGGCCAGCCGCTCACGGCGTTCCTCGGCGTCACGCCGGACGCCCCCGTCGGGGCGCTCGATCAGATCGGAGAAGTCGTCGAGATTCAGCGTGGTCATCTGCCAGAGCGTACAGCGGGTAAGGCCCTCCCCAAGCCCCGTCCGGGTCCCCGCCGGCCGGGCCGCGCGCTCAGTCCTTGAGGACCACCGCCTGCCCGGCCACCACCATCAGGACGTGCTCGCACTCCGCGGCCACCAGGTTGTTCAGGCGCCCGAGTTCGTCCCGGAACCGCCGGCCCGACGCCGTCGCCGGCACGACCCCCGAGCCCACCTCGTTGCTGACGGCCACCACCGTGCGGCGGGTCGCCCGCACGGCCGCCACCAGCTCCGCCACCCGCTCCCGGAGCTCCTTGTGCCCCTGCCCCGCCCAGACGGCGTCGTCCCAGGCCCCCGCCCGGTCCATCGCGTCCGTCAGCCACAGCGCCAGGCAGTCGATCAGCAGCGGCGGGCCGCCCTCCACCAGCAGCGGCACCAGCTCGCACGTCTCCACCGTCCGCCAGCTCCCCGGCCGGCGATCGCGGTGCAGGCCGATCCGCGCCGCCCACTCGGCGTCGCCGTCCCGGGAACCGCCGGTGGCCACGTAGACCACCTCGGGGAAGCCCGCCAGCCGCCGTTCCGCCTCGAAGGACTTCCCGGAGCGCGCCCCGCCGAGCACCAGCGTCCGGCGCGGCAGCTCCGGCACCGCGTGGTACTCGCCGACCGTCAGCGTCGTCCCGTCCGGCACCGCCCGCGCCCCGGCCGCCGCACACCGGCGCTCCAGCTCCCGGCCCGGCGGGGTGTCGTGGTCCAGGTGCACGGCGATCACGTCCGTCGTCGGCCCGGCGGCGCCGCTCGCCCGCAGCCGCACCAGCGCCTCCGGCCGGCCCAGCACGTCCGCGAGGACCATGTCGTACGGGCGCTGCACCTCGCCGTTGTCCGTCCCGGCCGGAGCCCCGCCGGGCGGGAGGTACAGCAGCCGGGTCCCGTCCGGCCCGGTCACCTCGTACCCGGTGCCCGGAGCGTCCATCGGCACCGCCCGCACCCGGTGCCCGCTGATCACCGCGAGCTCCCGCCCGTCCGGCACCCGCCCGGCGGCCGGCAGCCCCGGCGGCAGTTCGACCGGCGGGCCGTCGTGCGGATGGGTGAGCAGGACCTGGCGCACGCCCGCCAGCGAATGCCCCGCACGGGCGCCGGCGAGCACCGCCCCGGGGGTCAGGTCGAGCAGCAGCGCCCCGTCGACGAGCAGGGAGGTCGCGGCGCGCGCCCGGGGGCCGACGGAGACCGCGCAGGCCGCGCAGGGACAGCCGGGGCGGGGCAGTCCTTCGGGTGCGCCGGTGCCGAGCAGAGTGAGTTCCACAGGAAGATCCTCCCGCGTCCCCGAGACTGCTGCGCGCCCGGCTACTCTGCGGGCAGACTCAAGGCGAGATGCGGACGAGCAACGGAGGCGGACATGGCGTGGACGTGGCGGTTCGAGACGGCCGACGGCAGCGAGACGAGCCCGTCGGTGCAGCCGGAGGAGTTCACGACCCAGGGCGACGCGGAGTCCTGGATCGGTGAGTACTGGAAGGAGCTGCTGGAAGGCGGCACCGAGAAGGTGAAGCTGTCCGACGACAACGGCACCGAGCTGTACGCGATGAGCCTGCGCGAGGCGCTGGACGCCTGAGCGGCGCCCGCCGACGCATGCACCGGAGCCCGGACCCCGTGGGGGGCCCGGGCTCCGGTGGTTCCCGTGCGTGCGCTCGTGCGCCGGTCCGTGTGGGTCGGGGTCAGCCGCGGACGCCGCACAGGTGCAGCAGTGCGGCGACCCCGCGGTACGGGTCGGTGCGCCCGGCCCGGTCCTCGGCGGCCAGCAGCCGCTCCAGCTCCTCGTCCGGGGGCAGGCTCTCGCCGGCCTCGGTCCCGTCGGTGAACACGCGCACGCCGTACCAGGCCTGCAGCGGAGCGCCGATCCCGGAGAGCGTGGCCGTGAGACCGGACAGCCGGTCGGCCCGTACGTCCAGGCCCAGCCGGTTCGTGTAGTCGACGGTGTCGAAGGCGGCCAGCGCACCCGACCAGTCGGAGTCCAGGCCGGGCCGCATCGCGAGGGCGTCGCCGTTGCGGACGAGCAGCGACAGCAGTCCGCCGGGCGCCAGCATCCGGGCCAGCCCCGCCAGCATCGCGTCCGGTTCGGGCACGTACATCAGGACGCCGTGGCAGAGCACGACGTCGAAACTGCCGGGCGTGAAGTGCGCGCCGGTCTCCCGGCCGTCGCCCTCCAGGAGCTCGACCCGGTCCTGGATCCCGGCGGGCTCGGCGGCCAGCGCCGCATGGGCGACGGCGAGCATGGCCGGGTCCTGCTCCAGGCCGGTGACCTTGTGCCCGGCACGGGCCAGACGCAGCGCCTGGGTGCCCTGGCCCATGCCGACGTCGAGGACGCGCAGCCGCTGCCCGACGGGGAAGCGCTGCGCGATCTGTTCGTCGACCTGTCGGCCCACGAGTTCCTGGCGGACGGCGTTGCGCAGTCCGCCCAGTCCCTCGAGCCACAGCCTGGCGCCCCCCGCGAAGCCGTCCCCCGACGCTCCGGGCTTCCCTCCGCTCAGGGTCGTTCCCCGCGCTTGACCTGCGGCTTCGGCAGACGAAGCCGGCGCATCTGGAGGGTGCGCATCAGGCCGTAGGCGACGGCGCCGCGGCGCGGCTCGTCGGGGAAGCGCCGGGCGAGGGCCTTGCTCAGCCGGAAGCCCAGGCCGATGGAGTCGAGGATGATCAGGGCGATCACCGCGAGCCACAGCAGCAGGGCGATGTTCTGGATCGACGGGACCCGCACCATGCTCAGCACGAGGATGATCACCGCGAGCGGCAGGAACATTTCGGCGACGGAGAAGCGGGAGTCCACGAAGTCGCGGACGAACTTGCGCACGGGGCCCTTGTCACGGGCCGGCAGGTAGCGCTGGTCGCCGTTGGCGAGCGCCTCGCGCTGCCTGGCCATCTCTTCGCGACGGCGCTCGCGGGCGCGCTTTGCATCCTCCTTGCGATTGCCGGTCGAGGCCACGACGGCCTTGCGCTGCGACTGGGCCACAGCACGCTTCGGCGTCGGGCGGCCCTTCGGGGCCTGCGGGTGACGGGGCTGCGAGAGGTCGGCGCTCACCTTGTCGGTGGCGGCGGCCTTCTCTTCCTTGGAGGAACGGCTACCAAACACAAAACCCAAGCCTACGTGGTCGCGGCCGGGTACCCCACTTTCCCCGGGAACGATCCGGCAACGGCGGGCGTCTTCCCTGTGCAGGGTTCGTCCCGCGGGCCGCGCCTCTTCCCGGACCCCCGGCACCGGTCGGGGGAGCACCTACTCCCTACGCCTGACACGGGCGGGGGTGGAGTCGTCCTGGAGGAGGAGCACATCCGTACACGAACAGTGCGGTAATGGAGACAGGGCCCGTACTGTGGGTTCTGATGGCGGTCGAACCGGGGGACCGGGATGATCGCCATGGCTGGTGACCTGGAGCGAAGTCCGTCAGAAGGGGGCGCGCGAAGCCCATGAGCGGTGTCATGAAGCGTATGGGGATGATCTTCCGCGCGAAGGCGAACAAGGCCCTGGACCGGGCCGAGGACCCGCGCGAGACCCTCGACTACTCGTACCAGAAGCAGCTGGAGCTGCTTCAGAAGGTGCGCCGCGGCGTCGCCGACGTGGCGACCTCCCGCAAGCGCCTGGAGCTGCAGCTGAACCAGCTCCAGGGCCAGTCCGCCAAGCTGGAGGACCAGGGCCGCAAGGCCCTCGCCCTGGGCCGCGAGGACCTGGCCCGCGAGGCGCTGTCCCGCCGCGCCTCGCTCCAGCAGCAGGTCAGCGACCTGGAGGTGCAGCACCAGACCCTCCAGGGCGAGGAGGAGAAGCTGACCCTCGCCGCGCAGCGCCTGCAGGCCAAGGTGGACGCCTTCCGCACGAAGAAGGAGACCATCAAGGCCACGTACACGGCCGCGCAGGCCCAGACCCGCATCGCGGAGTCCTTCTCCGGCATCTCCGAGGAGATGAGCGACGTCGGCCTGGCCATCCAGCGGGCCGAGGACAAGACCGCCCAGCTCCAGGCCCGGGCCGGCGCGATCGACGAGCTGCTGGCCTCCGGCGCCCTCGACGACCAGAGCGGTCTCGGCTCCAAGGACGACATCCAGGCCGAGCTGGACCGCCTCTCCGGCGGCACGGACGTGGAGCTGGAGCTCCAGCGGATGAAGGCCGAGCTGGCGGGCGGCCCGTCGGCGCAGCAGCAGGCCATCGAGGGCGGCGCCCCGGGCAGCGCCCAGCCGTCGCAGACCCAGCACCGCTTCGACAAGCAGTAGGACGGGGTCCGTCATGATCGTCCGCATCATGGGGGAAGGCCAGCTGACGGTGGCCGACGGTCACTTCGCCGAGCTCAACGCGCTGGACGACGAACTCCTCGCGGAGATGGAGTCCGGTGATCAGGAGGGCTTCCGCCGGACGCTGGGCGCGCTGCTCGGCGCCGTACGGCGGCTCGGCGAGCCCCTGCCGGACGACGCCCTGGAGCCCTCCGAGCTGATCCTCCCCGCGGGCGACGCCTCGCTCGACGAGGTCAGGGAGATGCTCAGCGACGACGGCCTGATCCCGGGCTGAGTCCCGGCAGCAGGACACGGACACGACGGCGCCCGGCCCGGCCC
>NZ_JBHYVA010000573.1:0-5610 GCF_042750055.1 Streptomyces sp. NPDC059456 | reverse complement strand
GCCACCCCCCCCCGCCCCCCCCGGGGGGGCCCGGCCGCCCGGGCCCACACGCCCACCCTTGCCGCCGGAGCCGTCGCCCGGTCCCTGGCAGGACGGCAGCCCACGCCGGAACTGATGGCGCGGGCTGCCCTGGAGGGATATCACACGGTCTTCAAGGCTTCGGCGGCCATCTTCGCCGCCGGTGCGGTGCTGACCCTGTTCCTGCTTCCCGGCGGCCTGTCGATGGAGCGCGCGCACGGCGCACCCCCGGGCCGCCGGCCGTCAGCGGGGTGAGTGACCGGCGGACGCGGGCGCCGCCGGCTTGGCGGGGGCGGCGGGCTTGGCCGGGGCGGCGGAGGCGGCGGGCTTCGCCGGGGCGGTGGAGTCGGCCGGCTTGGCGGGGGCGGCCGGGGCGGCCGGGGTGGCCGGGCCCGCCTCGGTGTTCGCGCAGTTCGCCAGCGAGCTGCGGACCCGGTCGCCGGTCGAGAAGTGCCGCACCCGGCAGGAGTTGGCCCCGATCCCGCCGTCGACCTGGCCGTAGCCCGGACCGATCGTCAGGACGGTGTCGTTCAGGCCGCGGACCGTGTCGTTGCCGGGACCGCCCTGGACGATGCCGGAGGACTCCGCACCGACCGACTTGGGCTCGATGACGTCGTTCTCGCTGCCGCCGAGGACCCGGCCGCCGAGGTCGACGTTGCCCGTGCGGATCAGGTCGCTGCCGTCGTTGCCGAAGACCTGGCCGCCGCCGCGCTCGTACTCGCCGGGCTGGCCCATGACGCTGCCCGTGGTGATCTTGTCGTCGCCGTGGTCGCCGTAGACGCTGGCGCCGTGGTCGGCGGTGCCCACGACGAGCGCGGTGATGATGGTGTCGTTGCCCGCACCGCCGCGTACCGAGGAGTTGCCGTTGCGCGGGGCGAGGTTGTTGACCTGGAGCGTGTCGTCGCCCTCGCCGCCGAGCACCTGGGAGTCGATCAGCATGCCCTTGACGCGGATGTTGTCGTTGCCACCCCCGCCGTAGATGATCACGTTCTCGACGTCGTTCTCGCACACGATCGTGTCGTCGGCCGACGTGCCGTTCACCCGTGAGCCGGGCGGGGCCTCGACACCGTTGACGTAGCACCACTGCGACGGCAGGGGTTCGGCGGCCGTGGCCGGGCCCGCGGCGAGCGAGGCGCCGGCGGCGACCATGGTCGCCAGGGCGTACGTGGCGGTGCGAAGTTTGCGGCGCGTGCGCAGCATCAATTCTCCCGAGCGTGGTGTGTGAGGGGGGTGTTGCGGTGGCGGTCAGGACAGCTCGTGGCGCAACGGCGTGAGCTGTTCGATGTCGTAGCGCATCCGGAGCTCGCGGATCGCGGCGGGATCCGGGGTGGCGCTCGTGTCGAGCAGTTCGAGGAGTTCCTCGAAGTACCGCTCGTGATCGGGCGGCGGAGAGGCCTGGAAGAACATCCGGGCCGGTTCGCCGGTGGGGTTGGCGAAGGCGTGCGGACAGCCGGGTGGAACCACGATGACGGTTCCGGGCGTGGCACGGACGACCTGGCGGCCGTCGAGCGCTTCCCAGTGTCGCCAATCGTCGCCGGAACGGACGCGCGGCTCGAAGGCCATGACGTCGAGTTCACCCTCCAGGACGTAGAAGAGCTCCTCGCTGCGGGTGTGCAGGTGCGCGCCGACGTCGAAGCCGGGCGGTACGACGACCTCGAAGCTGGAGGCCACCGAGGAGTGCTCCCCGGTGACCTTGAACGTGACCTGCTGGGCCTCGGTGTGCAGCTTGCGGCCGTGGCCCGGGGGCACGAGCAGCCCGTCGCGGGCGACGTGCGCGGTCATGACCAGGTCACGGGCAGACCTTCGGGCCCGCGGATGAGGGCCCCGGGCCGCCAGCGCAGTTCGCTCGGCGGGACGCTGAAGCGCAGGTCCGCGAAGCGGTCGAGCAGGGCGTCCACGAGCAGTTCGGATTCGAGGCGGGCCAGCATGTTCCCGGGACAGAAATGGGGTCCGTACCCGAAGGAGACGTGCGGGTTGGGGCTGCGGTCCAGGTGCAGCTCGTCGGGGTCGGGGAAGACGTCCGGGTCGCGGTTGGCCGCGAGGTACGAGACGTAGATCGCCTCGCCCGCCCGGATGAGCTGGCCGGCCACGGTGACGTCCTCGAGGGCGATCCGGGAGAGTCCGACCGCGTTGCGGTGCGGAATGTACCGCAGCAGTTCGTTGATCGCCGAGGGCCGCAGGCCCGGGTCCCTGCGCATCCGGTCCATCAGGTCCGGACGGGTGAGCAGGATGTAGACCATGTTGCCGACGTTGTTGGTGACGGCCTCGCCCCCGATCTGGATGAGGAGGGCGAGGCCGGTGGCCTCCTCGGCGGTGACCTCGCCGGCTTCGACGGCCTTGACGAGGAGCCCGATGACGCTGTCACCGCCGGCCACTTCACCGTCGCGCATGCGTCCGCCGAGGTAGGCGCACATGTCGTTCTTCGCCTGCTCGCTGCGTTCGGCGCCCTGGGCCGAGGACAGGATCAGGGTGGTCCATTCGTGGACCATGGGCCGGTCGTCCTCCGGTACGCCCATCAGCTCGCACACGACGGCGAGCGGGAAGGGCGCGAGCAGGCGCTCGGTCAGGTCCACGGGCGGGCCGTCGCGCAGGATGTCGTCGACGAGGGCGTCGAGCATCTCCTTGGCGCGCGTGCGCAGTGCCTCCACCCCGCTGGTGGTGAAGGCCGCGGCGACGGTGCGCCGCAGCCGGGTGTGGTCGGGCGGGTCCTCGAAGCCGACCGCACCGGGCGCGGGGATGAAGTGGGGGGCCAGCCGGGTGACGTCGTGTTCCGCGACCAGCTTGCGGCTGAACCGGGGATCGTTGGCCACCATGCGCACGTCTTCGTAGCGGCAGACGAGCCAGGCCCACCCGCTTCCGTTGGGCATGCGGATCCGGGTGATCGGACCCGCCTGCATCAGCTCGGCGAGGACGGGGTCGAAGTCGACCCCGTCCAGGGCCGGGGTGGGCCAGTGCGTGATGGGTGGCCTTGAGGTAGCGGGGCCGTCCTTCAGCATTCTTCGGATTCCTCCCTACACCCGGTACCTCATTGCGAGGTCCAGCTGCCCAGCGAGATCTCTGCGGTGATGCCCGGGCCGAAACCGGCCAGCAGGCCACGGGCGGCGTCGGCCGTGCCGTTCTCGTCGAAGAGTCGGCGCAGTGCGTCCAGGACGACGGCGCTGGCGATGTTGCCGTACTCGGTCAGTGTGGCCCGACTGAAGCGGAATGCTTCGGGTGCCACACCGAGGTACTTGCTGAGGTCGTCCAGGATGCGGGGCCCGCCGGCGTGGATGATGTAGAAATCCAGCGCTGCGGCGTCCCATCCGTGCGCCTTGGCCAGCTCCTTGAGGGACGGCGCGAGCGGTTCCATGGTCCCGGGCACCCGCCGGTCGAGCTTGAAGTGGAACCCCGTGGACTTGACGTCGTACATGATCCAGTCCTCCGTCTGGGGGATGATGTACGAGCTGTTGCGGTGCAGTTCCATGCCGGTGCCACCGCGGCCGCGGACGACGGCGGCACCGACGCCGTCGCCGAACAGGCCGTTGGAGAGCAGGTTGCCGACCTCCAGGTCACTGGGCTGGTAGCACAGCGAGCAGAGTTCGCAGGACACGATCAGCGCGTTCGCCTCGGGGTAGGCGGTGCAGAAGTCGTGGGCCCGGTTGACGGCCGCACCGCCCGCCGCGCAGCCCAGCTGGGCGATGGGCAGCTGCCGGCAGTCCGTCCGGAAGCCCAGCGCGTTGATCATCCAGGCGGTCAGCGAGGGCATCATGAAGCCCGTGCACGACACGTAGATGATCATGTCGATGTCCTGGGCCCGGAGCTGGGCGTCCTCCAGCGCCTGCCGCACCACGGCGGGGACGCGCGCCTTGGCCTCGGCCTCGTACACGGCGTTGCGCGATTCGAAACCGGGGTGCTTGAGCGTCTCCTCGATCGGTTGCACGATGTGCCGCTTCGCGACGCCGGTGTTGCGGATCAGGCGCAGCGCCAGGTCGAGCTGCGGATGGTCCGCGTGCACGGACCGGCACAGATCCAGGGTCTGCTCCATCGTGATCACGTGCTCGGGCACGCACACCGTTGGCCTGCACAGAGTCGCCATGGGTGGCTCTCCTTTCGTGTCTGACACAGCCTCATCGACCTGCGGCGGATGCGCGCGCGGGACTACGGCGTTGGTGACATGAGCCAATCCGGTGACGCTGCGCCGGGAAGGCAGCGGAGCGCGTGACGAGCGGGAAGGGATGGCTGTGCCGATTTCCCGCGGAATCGCGCCTTGGGGGGTGACATCCACGCAGGGAGATGAACCATGACCTCAGACCCGCAAACGGCCCTCAAGCCGGAGATGCCGGAGCCGGACATGCCGGAGACGGACCCGGCCACGGGCGAACCGGTGCACTGCTGGAACCTGGACGACTTCGAGGCGCTGGACTTCGACCCGTTCCTGCACGACCGCCTGCGGGACAAACGGGCCACCCGGATCCGGCTGCCGTTCGGCCAGGGCACCGCCTGGCTGATGGCGCGCTACGCCGACGTGAAGGCGGCCACCACCGACCCGCGTTTCAGCAGGCGGGAACTGGTCGGCCGGACCATCACCGCCTCCTCCCCGCACGCGATCGCCTCGCAGCAGGCGTCGATGAACTACGCCGACCCGCCGCGCCTCAACGACATGCGCCGGGTGGTCGCCCGGGCCTTCACGGGCAAGAGCATGCAGAGGCTGCGGCCGACCGTGCAGCAGACCGCGGACAGCCTGCTGGACGCCATGGAGCGGCACGGCTCGCCGGCGGACCTGGTCGAGCACCTGCACGGCCCGTTCCCGCTCGCGGCGGTCGCCGACCTGCTGGGGATGCCGCAGGACATGCGCAAGGACATGACCTCCTGGGCGAACGTGATCATGACGCCGGGCCCGGCCCCCGACAAGAGCACCGACGCGCTGAAGACGGTGCGCGAGTGCGTGGTGGCCCTGCTCGCCCTGCGCCGGGAGAAGCAGAGCGACGACCTGGCCGGGGTGCTCGCCGGGGCCGCGGACGCCGGTGAGATCACCGAGCCGGAGGCCGTCTCCATCGCCACCGCGATCCTCGTGAGCGGTGCGCACGCCGTCCGCAACAACAGCGCGAACATGATCTACGCCCTGCTCACCCATCCGGAGCACCTCGAACGGCTGCGCCGGGAGCCGGACATGATCCCCCAGGCCGTCGACGAGCTGTTGCGGTTCATCCCGCACCGCAGCGGCGTGGGCCTGCCGCGGATCGCCACGCGGGACGTGGACATCGCCGGCGTCACGATCAAGGCCGGGGAGACGGTGTACTCCTCGTACCTCGCGGCCAACCGCGACCCCGAGGTCTTCCCGGACCCCGACAAGCTGGACTTCGACCGCGGTCCGATCGCCCACATGGCCTTCGGGAACGGGCCCCACCACTGCGTCGGCTCGATGCTGGCCCGGATGGAGTCCGAGATCATCGTCACCACGCTGCTCGAACGCTATCCGCGCCTCGCCCTGGCCGTACCGGCCGAGCAGATCGAATGGCAGGCGGGAGCGCTGATCCGCGGGCCCAAGACGCTGCCGGTGACCTGGTGATACGCCGGCACCGGATCCGGGTGGGGGCGGGGACCCCCGCCCCC
>NZ_JBHYVA010000572.1:1663-5621 GCF_042750055.1 Streptomyces sp. NPDC059456 | reverse complement strand
GGACGAGGTCTTCCCCGACCGGGAGCACTTCGGCCGCATCTTCTACAACCAGGCCCGGATGTCCGGCGCCGGCATCCCGCAGATCGCCGCCGTCCTCGGCTCCTGCACGGCGGGCGGCGCGTACGTCCCGGCGATGAGCGACGAGGCCGTCATCGTCCGCGGCCAGGGCACGATCTTCCTCGGCGGCCCGCCGCTGGTGAAGGCCGCGACCGGCGAGGTGGTCACGGCCGAGGAGCTCGGCGGCGGCGAGGTCCACTCCCGGACCTCCGGCGTCACCGACCACCTCGCGGAGGACGACGCGCACGCGCTGCGGATCGTACGGAACATCGTGGCGACCCTGCCCGAGCGCGGGGCCCTGCCCTGGTCGGTCGAGGCTCCCGAGGAGCCGAAGGTGGACCCGTACGGGCTGTACGGCGCGGTGCCGGTCGACTCGCGCACCCCGTACGACGCCCGCGAGGTCATCGCGCGGATCGTGGACGGCTCCCGCTTCCAGGAGTTCAAGGCGGAGTACGGGCAGACGCTGGTCACCGGCTTCGCCCGGATCCACGGCCACCCCGTCGGCATCGTCGCCAACAACGGCATCCTGTTCTCCGAATCCGCCCAGAAGGGCGCGCACTTCATCGAACTGTGCGACCAGCGCGGGATCCCGCTCCTCTTCCTCCAGAACATCTCGGGCTTCATGGTCGGCCGCGACTACGAGGCCGGCGGCATCGCCAAGCACGGCGCCAAGATGGTCACGGCCGTGGCCTGCACCCGCGTCCCGAAGCTCACCGTGGTCGTCGGCGGCTCGTACGGCGCGGGCAACTACTCGATGTGCGGCCGGGCCTACTCGCCCCGCTTCCTGTGGATGTGGCCCAACGCCAAGATCTCCGTGATGGGCGGCGAGCAGGCGGCGTCCGTGCTCGCCACCGTCAAGCGCGACCAGATCGAGGGCGCCGGCCAGGAGTGGCCCGCCGAGGACGAGGAGGCCTTCAAGGCCCCGGTCCGCGCCCAGTACGAGGAACAGGGCAACGCCTACTACGCCACCGCGCGGCTGTGGGACGACGGGGTCATCGACCCGATGGAGACCCGGCAGGTGCTGGGACTGGCCCTGACCGCGTGCGCGAACGCCCCCCTGGGCGACTCCGCTTTCGGCATCTTCCGTATGTGACGTGATGTGACGTGAGGACCTCTTCGATGTTCAGCACTGTTCTGGTCGCGAACCGGGGCGAGATCGCGGTACGCGTCATCCGCACCCTGCGGGAGCTCGGCATCCGCTCGGTGGCCGTCTTCAGCGACGCGGACGCGGACGCCCGTCACGTCCGGGAGGCCGACACGGCCGTCCGGATCGGCCCGGCGGCCGCCGCCGAGAGCTACCTGTCGGTGGAGAAGCTGCTCGACGCGGCCCGCCGCACCGGCGCCGAGGCCGTCCACCCCGGCTACGGCTTCCTCGCCGAGAACGCGGCCTTCGCCGCGGCGTGCGCGGAGGCCGGACTGGCCTTCATCGGGCCGCCGGCCTCGGCGATCTCCCTGATGGGCGACAAGATCCGGGCCAAGGAGACCGTGAAGGCGGCCGGGGTCCCGGTCGTGCCCGGCTCCTCGGGCAGCGGCCTGTCGGACGCCGAACTGGTCGCGGCCGCCGCGGAGATCGGCATGCCGGTGCTGCTCAAGCCCTCGGCGGGCGGCGGCGGCAAGGGCATGCGCCTGGTCCGGGACGCCGCGCTGCTGGGCGAGGAGATCGCGGCGGCGCGCCGCGAGGCCCGGTCCTCCTTCGGCGACGACACGCTGCTCGTGGAGCGGTGGGTGGACCGGCCCCGGCACATCGAGATCCAGGTGCTGGCGGACGCGCACGGGAACGTGGTGCACCTCGGCGAGCGCGAGTGCTCCCTCCAGCGGCGCCACCAGAAGGTGATCGAGGAGGCCCCGTCGGTCCTGCTGACCCCGCAGATCCGGGCGGCGATGGGCGCGGCGGCCGTGGAGGCGGCGCGCTCCTGCGGGTACGTCGGCGCGGGCACGGTGGAGTTCATCGTGCCGGGCGGGGACCCGTCCTCGTACTACTTCATGGAGATGAACACCCGCCTCCAGGTCGAGCACCCGGTGACGGAGCTGATCACGGGCCTGGACCTGGTCGAGCAGCAGCTGCGGGTGGCCGCGGGCGCGGAACTCGGCTTCGGCCAGGACGACGTCACCCTGACCGGCCACGCCATCGAGGCCCGCGTCTGCGCCGAGGACCCGGCGCGCGGGTTCCTGCCGTCCGGCGGTACGGTGCTGGCGCTGTCCGAGCCCTCGGGCGGTGCGGTGCGCACGGACTCGGGGCTGCTGGCCGGGGTGGACACGGGCTCCACGTACGACCCGATGCTGTCGAAGGTCATCGTCCACGGCCCCGACCGGGCGACGGCCCTGCGCATGCTGCGGTCCGCCCTCGCCGACACCGTCATCCTGGGCGTCCAGACCAACGCGGGTTTCCTGCGCAGGCTGCTGGCGCACCCGGACGTGGTGTCCGGGAACCTGGACACGGGGCTGGTGGAGCGGGACCTGTCCGGCCTGCTCCCGGACGGCGTGCCGCCCGAGGTGTACGCGGCGGCGGCCCTGCTGTCGCTCCCCCGGCCCGCCCCTTCCCGGAACCCCGCCGGGGGCTCGGGGGGTCAGGGCTGGGTGGACCCGTTCGGGTCCGCCGACGGCTGGCGCCTGGGCGGCACCCCGGCCTGGACGGTGCACCACTTCCGCCTCCCGGGCCAGGATCCGGTCCGGGTCCGTACCCGGTCCGCGGAGCCGGGTTCCGGCTCCGGCCCCGCCACGGAGCTCCTGCTGGCCGACGTCTCCGACGCGACCGCCGGGCCGCACCAGGCCCCGCCGGCGATCGGGGCACGGGGTGCGGGGCAGAGCGCGGGCGCACCGGCCCGTGGCCGGATCGTCAGCCGCACCACCGACACCGTCACCCTCGAACTCGACGGGGTCACCCACCGGTTCAGCCACGCCGCCTCCCCGGAGGGGACCTGGCTGGGCCGCGACGCGGACAGCTGGCACGTACAGCGGCACGACCCCGTCGAGGCTGCCCTCAGCGGGCGCGGCCACGCGGGCGCCGACACCCTCGCCGCCCCCATGCCCGGCACCGTCACGGTCGTCAAGGTGGCCGTCGGGGACCAGGTGGTGGCCGGGCAGAGCCTGCTCGTCGTCGAGGCGATGAAGATGGAGCACGTCATCGCCGCCCCGCACGCCGGCACGGTCACCGAGCTCGACGTCTCCCCCGGCACGACCGTCGCCATGGACCAGGTGCTGGCCGTCGTCACCCCCGACGAGGAAGAGGAGGCGGCCGCGTGAACGGGCTGCCCATGACCGTCCCGGCCCCCGAGCTGCCGCCGCGCGTCCGCATCCACGAGGTCGGCGCCCGCGACGGACTGCAGAACGAGAAGACGGCCGTACCGACCGAGGTGAAGGCCGAGTTCATCCACCGGCTCGCCGCCGCCGGGCTCACCACCATCGAGGCCACCAGCTTCGTGCACCCCAAGTGGGTCCCGCAGCTCGCCGACGCCGAGCAGCTCTTCCCGCAGCTCGCCGACGTGACGGCGCACCTGCCCGTGCTGGTCCCCAACGAGCGCGGCCTCGACCGCGCGCTCGCACTGGGGGCGACCCGTATCGCCGTGTTCGGCTCGGCGACCGAGACCTTCGCCTCCCGCAACCTCAACCGGACCGTCGCCGAGTCCCTCGCGATGTTCGAGCCCGTCGTGGCCCGGGCGAAGCAGGGCAGGGCGCACGTCCGCGGCTACCTCTCCATGTGCTTCGGCGACCCCTGGGAAGGCGCGGTCCCGGTCCACCAGGTCGTCCGCGTGGCCAAGGCCCTGCTCGACCTCGGCTGTGACGAGCTGAGCCTCGGCGACACCCACCGCGGCGCCCCCCCCGGCCCAGGCCACGCCCCCCCCCGCCAGCGCACCCCGGGGGGCGGGCCCCCCCACCCGCACCGCGGGGCCCAGCCCCACCC
>NZ_JBHYVA010000572.1:0-1653 GCF_042750055.1 Streptomyces sp. NPDC059456 | reverse complement strand
CGGCGACACCATCGGCGTCGCCACCCCGGGCCATGTCCAGGCCCTCCTCAGCGAGCTCAACGAGGAGGGCGTGCCGACCGACCGGATCGGCGTGCACTTCCACGACACCTACGGCCAGGCCCTGTCCAACACCCTCGCCGCGCTCCAGCACGGGGTGACCACCGTCGACGCCTCCGCGGGCGGCCTCGGCGGATGCCCGTACGCGAAGAGCGCCACCGGCAACCTCGCCACCGAGGACCTGGTGTGGATGCTCGACGGTCTCGGCATCGAGACCGGCGTCGACCTGGCCGCCCTCACCGCCACGAGCGTGTGGATGGCCGAACAGCTGGGACGCCCCAGCCCCTCCCGTACCGTCCGCGCCCTCTCCCACAAGGAGTAAAGAACATCATGGCCCTCGACCACCGGCTCACCCCCGAGCACGAGGAACTCCGCCGCACCGTCGAGGCGTTCGCGCACGACGTGATCGCCCCCAAGATCGGCGATCTGTACGAGCGGCACGAGTTCCCGTACGAGATCGTCCGCGAGATGGGCCGCATGGGCCTGTTCGGCCTGCCCTTCCCGGAGGAGTACGGCGGCATGGGCGGCGACTACCTCGCCCTCGGCATCGCCCTGGAGGAGCTGGCCCGCGTCGACTCCTCGGTCGCGATCACGCTGGAGGCGGGCGTCTCGCTCGGCGCCATGCCCCTCTACCTGTTCGGCACCGAGGAGCAGAAGCAGCAGTGGCTGCCGAAGATGTGCGCCGGTGAGGTGCTCGGCGCGTTCGGCCTGACCGAGCCGGATGGCGGCTCCGACGCGGGCGGCACCCGCACCACCGCCGTCAAGGACGGCGACGAGTGGGTGATCAACGGTTCGAAGTGCTTCATCACCAACTCCGGTACGGACATCACCGGCCTGGTCACCGTCACGGCCGTCACGGGCCGCAAGGCCGACGGCCGCCCGGAGATCTCCTCGATCATCGTCCCGTCCGGCACCCCGGGCTTCACGGTGGCCGCGCCGTACTCCAAGGTCGGCTGGAACTCCTCGGACACCTGTGAGCTGGCCTTCGACAACGTACGGGTGCCCCTGGCCAACCTCGTCGGCCAGGAGGGCCGCGGCTACGCCCAGTTCCTGCGCATCCTCGACGAGGGCCGCATCGCGATCTCGGCGCTCGCGACCGGCCTGGCCCAGGGCTGCGTGGACGAGTCCGTGAAGTACGCGAAGGAGCGCAAGGCCTTCGGCCGGCCCATCGGCGACAACCAGGCCATCCAGTTCAAGCTGGCGGACATGGAGATGCGCGCCCACATGGCGCGGATCGGCTGGCGTGACGCGGCCTCCCGCCTGGTGGCCGGGGAGCCGTTCAAGAAGGAGGCGGCGATCGCGAAGCTGTACTCCTCCACGGTCGCGGTGGACAACGCCCGGGACGCCACGCAGATCCACGGCGGCTACGGGTTCATGAACGAGTACCCCGTGGCCCGCATGTGGCGCGACTCCAAGATCCTGGAGATCGGCGAGGGCACCAGCGAGGTGCAGCGCATGCTCATCGCCCGTGAGCTGGGCTTCGCCGGATAGCCGGCCCGGCGTGAGGCCGGCCGCGCCGGACGCGCCGGACGCGGACGACCCCCCGTCCCGCCGCCCGGCCCCGCGCGCGGCGCGGGGGGCGGGCGCGCGCGCGGC
>NZ_JBHYVA010000571.1:0-5632 GCF_042750055.1 Streptomyces sp. NPDC059456 | reverse complement strand
CACCCGCCCCCCCCCGACCCCCCCGCCCCCCCCGCCCCCCCCGCCCCCACCCACCCCCCGCCCGGGGCGGGGCGGGCGCTCCGGGCGGGCCGACCGCCCGTCGACGCGCCGGTCAGCCGGTCAGCCGGTGCGGCCGACGGAGTCCAGGAGGGCGAGGTCCTCGGCGGTCAGGCGCAGGGAGCCCGCGGCCACGTTGGCGGTGAGGTGGTCCGGGTTGCCGGTACCGGGGATGGCCAGGACGTGCGGTCCCCGGTGCAGGGTCCAGGCGAGCCGGATCTCGGCGGCGCCCACCCCGTGGGCGCGGGCCACGGCCAGCACCTCCTCGTGTTCGGCGCCGCCCGTGCCCGCTTCGCGCCCCGTGCCGGCGATCGCGTAGAACGGCACGAACGCCACGCCCTGCTCGCCGCAGCTGCGCAGGAACGCCTCCTGCTCGGGTCCGGCGCCGAGCCCGTACATGTTCTGCACGCAGACCACCGGCGCGATCGCCTGCGCTTCGGCGAGGTGGTGGGGCCGTACGTTGGACAGGCCGAGGTGGCGGATCAGTCCGGCCTCGCGCAGGTCGGCCAGGGCGCCGAAGCGCTCGGCGATCGAATCGTCCCCGACGATGCGCAGGTTCACCACGTCGAGGTGGTCGCGGCCGAGCTGGCGCAGGTTCTCCTCGACCTGGCCGCGCAGCTGCCCGGGGGTGGCGTGGGGCACGAACTCGCCCGCCAGGGACCGGCCGGGGCCCACCTTGGTGGTGATGACGAGGTCGTCCGGGTACGGGGCGAGGGCCGTGTTGATCAGCTCGTTGGCGGAGCGCAGCGGGGAGAAGTAGAACGCGGCGGTGTCGATGTGGTTCACGCCGAGCTCGACGGCGCGGCGCAGGACGCCGATCGCCCGGGCCCGGTCGCTGGGGGCGGAGTCCCGGGTGAACGCCGGGCCGTCCTGGGTCAGCCGCATCGCGCCGAAGCCGAGGCGGTTCACGTGCAGGTCGCCGAGCTTCCACGTGCCGGATGCGGCCGCGTTGATGTTCTGGGAGGTCATGCCGGAATGATCTCCGCACGATAGGGTCGGCGCCAATGTTTCAGGCATGAGTGAATCCAAGGGGTGGTCCTCCTGGGCGAGCTGGCGTTCTCGGCGGGCGATCTGGCACAGATGCGGTTCGCCGTCTCGCCGTCGTGGGAGGTGGTGACCAGCTTCCGGCGGCTGCTGACCGACGGCGCCACGTCGCCCGTGTACCGGCCCTGGGCGGAGCAGGTACGGCCCCGGCTGGCGGCCGCCGGGCTGGACCGGGGCTGGCTCGCGGAGCTGATCCCGCCGAAGGGGTACCTGCCGTACTTCCTCAATCCGGCGCCCGCCGGACCGGCCCCCGCTCCGGCGCAGGAGCTGGCCGCCCTCGTGGCCTCCCCGGCCGACGTCGTCCGCCGCAATCTGGACCACCTGCGCTACCACCAGGGCTCGCTCGGGCCCCGCGCACGGTCGCTGTACGCGGATCCGCAGGCGCGCCTGCCACGGCTCGCGCAGGAGGTGGAGGCCTACTGGGAGCTGGCGCTCGCCCCGTACTGGGCACGGATCCGTGCGGTGCTGGACGCCGATGTCTTCCACCGGGCCCGGCAGGCGGCCGAGCAGGGCGCCGGGCACGTCATCAACGAGCTGCACAGCGCGGTGCGCTGGGACGACAACGCCCTGCGGCTGCTGCGCCGGACGCGGCCGCTGTCCCGGGAGACGGCGGGCCGGGGCCTGCTGCTCGTTCCGTCGGCGTTCCTCGGGCCGGGGCTGCTGACCCGGATGACGCCGCCGGACCCGCCGCAGCTCGCCTACCCGGCGCGCGGCGTGGGCGCGTTGTGGGCGTCCCGGCCGCCGGCCGCGAAGGCGCAGGCCCTCACCGCCGTGCTCGGCCGTTCGCGGGCCCTGCTGCTGGCGGAGTTGGAGGCGCCGGCCTCCACCACCGAGCTGGCCCGGCGTACGGGGCTCTCGGCGGCCGGGGTGTCCCAGAACCTGACGGCACTGCGCGATGCGGGTCTGGTCAGCGCGCACCGGGCGGGCCGCTCGGTGCTGTACGCCCGCACCACCGTCGCCGAAGCCCTCCTCGCGGCGCCGGGCCGGGAGGGATCCGTCAGCTCAGCTGCCGCACCGACATGAGCAGGTGGCGGTGGTCCTCGCGCGCCGCGTCACCGGCATCCGCATCGGGTACGGCATCGGCATCGGGTGCGGCGCCGAGCAGGGCCCGCAGGCCGGGGCCCAGCAGTTCGAACCGCACGCGCGGGGCGTCGAAGGAGGTGAGCGCTTCGAGCAGGTATCCGGGGTTGAAGGCGACGGCCAGGTCAGCGGCGCCGTCCAGGGTGGCCGGGATCTCCTGTGCGGCGACGTCGTCCCCGTACCCCGCTTGCAGGAGGAGGCTTCCCCGGGCCGAGAAGTCGAGCCGGACGGGGCTGTTGGGCTCCGCGACGACCGCGACCCGGCGGACGGCCTCGGCGAGTTCCTCCCGCCGGGTGACCGCGATCGCCGGGCTGTCCAGGGCGAACAGCTTGCCGTGGCGCGGCAGCCGTCCTTCGAGCAGCCGCAGGGTCGTGCGCATGCCGTCCCCCTCGAAGGCGATCAGGCCGCCGCCCGAGCCGCCCGGGCCGCCCGGGGTGTTCAGGCCGATGCGGATCGACCCGGTCTTCGCCAGCGAACGGGAGATCTCGGCCAGTCTGCGGCCGGGAACCACCACCTCCACCGGTTCGCAGCCGTCCGCCCCCGTCCCTGCCTCCGCATCCGGTTTCCAGGGCACCGTGCGCACGGCGTACCGGTACCGGTCCGAGGCGGCCAGGGTCATGGAGTCGCCGTCCAGCCGGAGCTGGATCCCGGTGAGCACCGGGAGCGCGTCGTCACGGCCCGCGGCGATCGCGACCCGGGCGACGGCGTCGGCGAACTCCGCCGCGTCGGCCGTTCCGCGGAAGGGGGGCGGCGCGGGAAGTGCCGGGTATTCGTCCACGGGCAGGACCGACAGGCCGAAACGGGTCCCACCGCCTTCCACGGTGAAACGCGTGCCGTGCAGCGCGCACTCCACCACGGTGTCCGGCAGCACCCGGCAGATGTCGAGCAGCCGGCGCCCCATCACGAGCACGTGCCCGGCGGACGGGGTGTCCGCCGGGACTTCGATGTGCGCGGACGCCTCGTAGTCGAAGCCGCGGATGCGCAGCCGCCCGCCTCCCGCATCGAGCATCAGGCCGCCGAGCACGGGCACCGGCGACCGCGCCGGCAGTGACCTGGCCGCCCAGGCCACCGCCTCCGCGAGAGCGTTCCGCTCGATCCGGAATTCCATCCGCACATCCCCCGTCGCATCGCACCGTTCGGTCCACGCAGGGTAGGGGGCGGCACTGACAACGGACCGGCTAGAAGGGCTTGGTGGGGAGGTACTTGCCGTCGAGGGTGATGACGGCCCGCTCACCGCCGTCGGGGTCCGCGACCTTCCTGACGTCCAGCTTGAAGTTGATCGCGCTGATGATCCCGTCGCCGCACTGCTCGTGGACCAGGGCCTTGAGCGTGGTGCCGTAGACCTGGAGCATCTCGTAGAACCGGTAGACGGTCGGGTCGGTCGGGATGCCGCCGGGGATGGAGCCCCGCATCGGGATGGTCTGGAGGAGCCGCTCGGCGTCCGGGCCGAGTTCGAGGAGTTCGGCGACGGCGCGGGCGGAGGCGGCCGGCAGGGGGTGCTGGCCCAGCACCGCGGCGGTGACGAAGGCCACGGACAGGCCGGCCGCATCGGCGATCTGCTGCCAGCTGAGGTCCTTGCGGGCCTTGGCGTCGACGGCGGCGTTGGCCAGGGACTGCCGGGCGGTGGGGTCGAACTGGGCGTGGATCACGAGAGGTTCCTCTCGGAGGTGGTCGGACGGATCAGGTTCGGGTCCGGTCCGGGTTCGGTCCGGACCGGGTTCGGTCCGGGTTCGGGTTCGGGTTCGGGGTCGGGGCAGGCCGGGGCCGGGTCAGGCCGCGACGGCGGCGGCGCGGCCGGTCGCGGGGGTGATCCGCTCGACCGCGCCGGTGGGGATGTCGTAGACCCAGCCGTGCAGGGTGAGGGTCCCGGCGGTCAGGGCGCGGGCCACCGCGGGGTGGGTGGCGAGGTGGGCGAGCTGGACGGCGACGTTGTCCCGGATCAGGGACGCGAGCTCGGCCTGCGGCGCCCCGGCGGGGGCCGCGTGGCGCAGCCAGCGGCCGACGGCGGGAAGCTCCGCGAGGTCCTGGCCGGCGGCGAGTGCGGTCATGGCGCCGCAGGCGGAGTGCCCGCAGACCACGATCTCGCGGACCCCCAGGACGGCGATCGCGTACTCGATGCTCGCCGCGGTGCCGTCCCCGGCATCGGGGCCGCCGGGGCCCTCGGGGCCGTGTGCTTCGTGGGGCGGTACGAGGTTGCCCGCGGTCCGGATGACGAACAGCTCGCCCGGCTCCCGCTGCGTGATCAGTTCCGGGACGACGCGGGCATCGGAGCAGCCGATGAAGAGCGTGTGCGGCCGGTGGGTGGTCGCCAGGCGGGCGAAGAGCTCCGCCTTGGCCGGGAAGACGTCCTGCTGGAAGCGCGCGAGGCCTTCGGCGAGGTCGTGCACGGGTCACTCCCTTCGGTGGGACGGCCCTGGTCGGGCTGACGGGATCCACCCTGCATGACCTGCACCCATAGAGTCCAAGACGCACTGATCATGATCGCTATTGGTGACATCTATACTGGTGTGCATGCCTCTGGAACTGCGCCATCTGCGCTACCTGCTGGCCGTGGCCGAACACGGCAGCTTCACCCGCGCCGCCGAGGAACTGCACATCTCGCAGCCCACGCTGTCGCAGCAGATCAGGCAGCTCGAGCGGACCGTGGGCGCCCAGCTGCTGGACCGCACGGGGCGCGCCGTGCGCGTGACCGACGCGGGCGCGGCCTTCCTCCCGTACGCCCGCCGCACGCTCCAGGACCTGGCCGCCGCCGAGCGGGCCGTACTGGACGTGGCGGACCTCTCGCGCGGCAGCCTGCGCCTCGCCATGACCCCGACCTTCACCGCGTACCTGCTGGGCCCGCTCACCGCGGAACTCCACGCCCGGCACCCCGCCGTCACCCTGAACGTCAAGGAGATGACGCAGGGCCGGCTGGAGTCGGCGCTGCTGGCCGACGCCGTCGACCTGGGCATCGCCTTCCAGGGCCCGCACCTTCCGGGCATCGGCGCCGACGCCCTGTTCACCGAGAGCCTCGGCCTGGTGGTCGGCCCCGCCCACCCGCACGCCGGCCGCACCGAGCCGCTGCCCGTGGCCGAACTCGCTTCCTGCCCGCTCGCGTTGCTCAGCGGGGACTTCGCCACCCGGACCCACGTCGACGCGTACTTCCACCGGCACCGGGTCGAGCCGCCGATCGCGGTGGAGGCCAACTCCATCAGCGCGCTCACCGAGATCGTCCGGCGCACCGGGCTCGCCACGGTGCTCCCCGACGCCCTCACCCGCGACCACACCCCGCTGCACCCCGTGCCCCTCGGCCCCGCCCTCCCCGAGCGGACCGTGGTCCTCCTGCGCCGCGAGAACGCGTACGAGAGCGCCGCCGCCCGCGCCTTCGCCGCGCTCGCCCGGCAGTGGGCGGGCGCCCCGGCGCCGGTCAGCCCGTGAACACCGCCGAGGCCTCGGCGGCGTACGCCCGCAG
>NZ_JBHYVA010000570.1:0-5632 GCF_042750055.1 Streptomyces sp. NPDC059456 | reverse complement strand
GACGACCCGGCGGGGCGCCAGATCCTGAGCGCGTTGCAGTCGCACGCTTTCTCGGCTCCCCCGTACTGGGCGGCGCTCTCCTGGCTGTCGGCGGAGACCAGGGTCCACGCCGACTGCGGGACGGGCGCGGAGGTCGCCGGGACCGGGTCGGCCGCCGGGACGGACGTGCCCGTGACGGTGATGCCGAACGCGCCCGCCTTGTTACCGGACTTGACCCACAGGATGCCGCCGCGGTCGGCGGGGTCGAAGTACCAGCCGGTCGCGGCCGCGTCGTAGGCGGCCTTGGAGCCCAGGCGGCCCAGCGCGGCCCCGTCCGCGGTCACCGCGCCCGGGGCGGAGGCGACGTGCAGGGTGAACTCGTAGCCGCGGGCGGCCGGTTTGCCGGCGTAACTGCCGGTCGGGGCGCCGACGGAGACGGTGACCGTGCCGGAGCCGGCGGCCGGGGCGGTGACGTCGACCTGCTGGCGGGCGTAGGCGCCGGACTCGTGGGCGCGGGTGATCCCGTCGTCCTCGTACAGGCTGAACGAGGAGTTCCCGCGCGGGTGGATGTCGTAGGTGAGGGTGGAGACGGGCTTCTCGCCCGTGTGGTTCATCTGCGGCCACATCGGCACGATCGCGCCGCCCTTGACGAACAGGGGCAGGGTCTCGAGCGGCGCCCGGTAGCCGTTCAGCCAGCCCGGTCCCGCGTACGTCTTCCCGGTCCAGTAGTCCGTCCAGGTCCCGGCGGGCAGGTAGATGCCGTCGCGGACGGAGGTGTCGGAGACGACCGGGGCGACGAGGAAGGAATCGCCGGCCATGAACTGGCCGCTGGTGAGGTTTCCGCGGGCCACCGGGTCGTCGGGGTACTCCAGGACCAGGGCGCGGGTGCTCGGCACACCGCTCTCGTGCGCGGTGCGGCTCATGGTGTACAGGTAGGGCATCAGCCGCATCTTGAGCTGGAGGTACTTGCGGTTGACGGAGAGGTACGGCTCGGCGAACCGCCAGGGCTGCTTGTCCTGGTAGCCCGCGGACGGGTTGGTCGCGCCCCAGCCCGACATCGTCATGAAGGCGGGTGTGAAGGCCTTCCACTGGAGGTCCCGGGTGTACGTCCGGGGGCTGCCGCCGAAGATCCCGTCGACGTCGCCGGAGGCGTAGTTCAGGGCCGACAGGCCCGCGCCCGCGATGGCCGGGACGTGCCAGCGCATGTCGTCCCAGGTGCCGTTGGTGTCGCCGGTCCAGACGACGGCGTTGCGCTGGGTGCCGGCCCAGCCGTCGACGGTCCACACGTAGCGGCGGGCGTCGGAGTTCTTCTCGATGCCGTCGACGGCCTGCCGGACGCCGGTGAACGCGCTCTTGTAGCCGCCGCCGATCCAGGCCACGTCGGTCTTCACCCCGCGGGTGCCGGCGCCGCCGACCTCGTCCGCGATGGAGCCGAGGCCCGTGGACGTCCACAGTCCGGTCTGGAAGCCCTTGGCCTTCAGGGCGTCGACCGTCGATTTCAGTGGCGCGGTGTAGCCGCAGCCGTAGCCGTCGTTGGGCAGGAACCAGCCCGAGGGCATGTCGGCGGCGCGGGCGTCGGTGGCGTAGCCGACCACGTCGGGGGTGGTCTGGTGGCGCGGGCGGTCGTGGTCGCCCTGGTATGCGGGGTTGGAGGCGTTGAAACAGTCGGCGTTGCCGAGTTCCAGGCCCCACATCGGTGCCATGAACGGCTTGCCGCTCACATCGGTGTAGGCATCGAGTACGGATTTCAGCGAGTCGCCGGTGAAGTACCAGGCGTCGAACCGCTTTTCGTCGTGGGTCAGCGTGGTGGGGGCGTTGAAACCGTAGGAGCCGGGGGCCCAGGTGTTGCGCATGACGCCGTAGCCGTTGGTGGACATGTAGAAGGGGGCCGGGCTGGCATTGCTGTTCTCGCGCCACTTGTTGTCGACGGCCACGGGGACGGTCTTGCCGCGCAGGGCCCATTCGCCGAGGCGCAGACCGGTGCCGTAGAACTGCTCGTCGGCGCCGCGGGCCAGGTACTGGGTGGTCCGGGCGGCCGTCCAGGAGGTGGGCTGGGTCTCCTGCCAGACGAGGGTGGAGTTGTCGGCGCGGTAGACGGAGAACTGCAAGGGCGTCTTGTTGACGCGGATGTTCAGGGCTCCGGTGGTGATCCGGTAGTAGGTGCCCGCGTCGGTGGAGGCGGTGTCGACGGAACCGAAGTCGGTGGTGGGGGCGAGGTCGGAGCCGGCGGGGTCGTCGGTGAAGGAGCCGTCGGGCGAGAGCCAGAGCCGGAAGATGTCGGCGCGGGCGACGGCCACGCGGGCCTTGGCGCCGCTGCTGGTGGTGACCGTGAAGGTGTTCCCGGACCGGGTGAGGCCGGTGGCGTTGCCCGCCGTGGCGGGGGCCGGCGCGGCCGCGGCCGGTGGGGTCACCGGTCCGGCGGCGGCCAGACCCGCGACGGTGAGGGCGCCGGCGAGCAGCGCGGCCGGGGAGGCGCGCCGGCGTCCGGGCTTCTTGAGGATGCGGATGCGGATGCTGCTGGGGATGCGGATGAATCTCATGGGGCAGCTCCTCGTGCGGTCCGGATGACGGACACACCGCTTTGGCATGCGCCTGGCAAGATAGCGGCCCACGGAGATCACTTGAAGGATGCTGCTCGAAATCGTCTTCAATCAAGCAGTTTTGAGCATGTATCAGGAAGCGGGCCGAGCCGCCGGGAACGGGAAAGGCGCCGGCGGTCGGCGGAGCGTACTCCTGTGCCGACCGCCGGCGCCTTCACCGCCGTGCCGTGGTCACGCGGCCTTCGCGATCTCCGGGTGGTCCTTCAGCCAGGTGCGGACCGCCTGCTGCTCGTTGCCCTTGCCCGCGTCCTGGATCTTGGCCTCCAGGCCGGTGAGCTGGGCCTCGGTCATCTTGAACGACCGCAGCCAGGAGGCCACTTCCGGTTCGTCGGCGGCGAAGCCCTTGCGGGCCAGGGTGTGGATGCCGTCACCCTTGCCCCAGGCCCCCTTGGGGTCCTCCAGCTTCTTCAGGTCGTACGAGGCGTACGCCCAGTGCGGTGACCAGAGCACGACCGCCACCGGCTCCCGCTTCTCGTAGGCCCGCTTCAGTTCGGCGAGCATGCCGGGGGTCGATCCGTCGACGACCTTGTACTCGCCGTCGAGGCCGTACTCCTTGAGCAGTTTGCCCTTCAGGATCCCCATCGCGCCCGCGCTGGGCTCGATGCCGATGATCCGGCCCTTGAACTCGGAGCCCTTGCCCTTGAGGTCGGCGAGGGAGGTGACGTCCTTCATGTAGGAGGGGACGGACAGCTCGATGGAGGTCGGGCCGTACCAGGACCCGAGGTCGTCCAGCTTGTTCCCGTACTTCTCCCAGTACTGGGCCTGTGTGACCGGCAGCCAGGCGTCGGTCTGGAAGTCGACCTGGCCGCCCGCCATCCCGGTGAACAGGGCGCCGAGCTCCAGCTGCCGCGCCTCGACCCGGAAGCCGCGGCGCTCCAGGAGCTCCTTCCACAGGTAGGTCGAGGCGATGCCCTCGTCCCACGGGATGTAGCCGATGCTGATCGTGCGGCCCTTGCCGATGCCGTCGGCCGCGGCGCCCGGCTGCCCGGAGCCGCCGAAGGTGTTGAGGCCGCCCGCGACGAGGGCGAGGACCACGGCCCCGGTGATGGCGTGGGCGGGCTGGGGGCGGTGGCTCCACAGCTTGGCGGCGCCGCTCGCGGCGGCCCGCGCCTTGGCCAGGGCCCGGCGGCCGAGGGGGGAGACCTGGCGGCCCAGGGCCCCGGTCATCCGGTCCAGGTACATGGCGAGGATGACGATGGAGATGCCCGCCTCGAAGCCGAGGCCGATGTCGACGTTGCCGATGGCCCGGTAGACGGCGCCGCCGAGCCCGCCGCCGCCGACCATGCCGGCGATGACGACCATGGACAGGCCGAGCATGATGACCTGGTTGATGCCGGCCATGATGGTCGGCAGCGCCAGCGGCAGCTGCACGCGTACGAGGGTGTCGCGCGGGGTGGTCCCGAAGGCGTCGGCGGCTTCGACGAGTTCGGCGTCGACCTGGCGGATGCCGAGCTCGGTCATCCGGACGCCGGGCGGCAGCGAGAAGATGATCGTCGCGATGATGCCCGGGACGACGCCCACGCCGAAGAAGATGATGCCGGGGATCAGGTAGACCATGGCCGGCATGGTCTGCATGAAGTCGAGGACGGGCCGCAGGACGGCGCTGACCCGGTCGGACCGGGAGGCCCAGATGCCGAGCGGGACCGCGAACACGAGTGTGACGAGGGTCGCGACCAGGACCAGGGAGAGCGTGGACATCGCGTCGCCCCACAGGCCGACGGAGTCGACGAGCGCGAAGCCGGCGAAGGCGAGGAGCGCGGCGAGCAGCCCGCGCAGCCACCACGCGGCGACGGCGAGGATGCCGGCGAACAGCAGCGGGGCGGGCGCGTCGAGCACGGCGTGGATGCCGTCGTACAGGCCGGTGACGAGCGCGCTGATCGCGTCGAACAGCCAGGACAGGTGGCGCTGGAGGAAGTCGACTCCGCTGTCGACCCAGGCGCCGAGGTGCAGGCGGGGCATCAGGCGGCCACCTCCGCGCAGCGCATCGGGGCGCGCTGTTCGTCACCGATGAAGGCGACGAGGCGGTCCTGCGCCACGGAGCCCACGACGGTCCCGGCGTCATCGGTGACGGCGACGGGGTGCGGGACGCGGGCGCTGACGGCGCACAGGTCGGCGAGCGGGGTGTCGGCGGTGACGCTGGGGCAGCCGCAGGCGCAGCTCCCGGCGACGGGTCCGGTCATCACGGCGTCGGCGGTCAGCACCCGGGAGCGGTCGACGTCCTGGATGAAGGAGGCGACGTAGTCGTCGGCGGGCCGGGTCAGGATGTCCTCGGCGGTGCCCTGCTGGACGATGCGCCCGTCGCGCATGACGGCGATGCCGTCGCCGAGGCGCATGGCCTCGTTGAGGTCGTGCGTGATGAACACGATGGTCTTCTTGAGCCGCTGCTGGAGCTCCAGCAGCTGGTCCTGCATGTCGCGGCGGATCAGCGGGTCCAGCGCGCTGAAGGACTCGTCCATCAGGAGCAGGTCGGCGTCGGTGGCCAGGGCGCGGGCCAGCCCGACGCGCTGCTGCATGCCGCCGGACAGCTCGTCGGGCCAGGAGGCCTCCCAGCCGGCGAGCCCGCACAGCTCCAGCGCCTCGGCGGCGCGGCGCTCGCGCTCGGCGCGGGCGACTCCCTGGACCTCCAGCCCGTAGGCGGCGTTCTCCAGCACACTGCGGTGCGGGAAGAGCGCGAAGTGCTGGAAGACCATGCTGATCTTGGTGGAGCGGACGTGGCGCAGCTCACGCCGGGAGAGCGAGGTGAGGTCCTGTCCGTCGAAGAGGATGCGCCCCTCGGTGGGGTCGAGCAGTCCGTTCAGCATGCGCAGCAGCGTGGACTTGCCGGATCCCGACAGACCCATGACGACGAAGATCTCACCGGGCTCGACGCGGAACGAGGCGTCGATCACAGCAGCCGTCGTCCCGTTGGCGCGCAGCTCGTCGCGGTCGGCGCCGTCTCGCAGCGCGCGGACCGCGGCAGCGCCGTCGGCGGGTCGTCTTCCGAACACCTTGTAGACGTGTTCGGCCTGGAGCGTGGACACATGCACCTCGCGGGTCGTACGGGGGACGGCCTG
>NZ_JBHYVA010000569.1:0-5633 GCF_042750055.1 Streptomyces sp. NPDC059456 | reverse complement strand
TCGGGCCCACCGGGTTCAGCCGGAACGTGAACTCCGTGACGATCCCGAAGTTTCCCCCCCCCCCCCCCCCACCCCCCAAAAACCCCCCCGCGGGGGCCCCCCCGGCCCGGGGGCGCGCCCCCCCCCCCCGGGACCCGGGCCCCCCCACCCCCCGGGGCCGGCGTCCGCGCGCTCGTGGTCCGCCCCCGGGGGCCCCAGCGGGTAGCGGCCCGGCACCGGGACCGGGAGGCGGCCCGTGGGCCGTACCGCACCGGTGACCACCCGGGCCGCCGCCCGCATCTCCACGTCCGTCCAGGTGTACGTCGCCAGCTCCGCCGCGCAGGTGGGCAGCCGCGCGGGGTCGTACGGATTGCGGATCGCCACGACGACCACCGGCACCCCGGTGGCCAGCAGCTCCGTGACCAGCGTGCGCTGCGGACCGTCCCCCTCCGGGACGTTGTACGTGCACACCAGCACCGCCGCGTTGCCGGGGGCCGCGGCCACCGCCCGGGCGGGCGGCACGGCCGTCGCACGGCAGCCCAGGGCGGTCAGCTCCCGGGCCAGCACCACCGTGGGCGGGCCCGTCGTACCGCTGGGGGAGGCCGGGTCGGTCCCGGTGACCAGGACCTTCGGCGTCGTCGCCGGATCCAGCGGCAGCAGCTTCACGGGATTGGCCAGCAGGGTCGTCGTACCCGCCGCGATCTCGTCGGCGGCGCTCAGGTGCGCCGGGATCCCCACCAGGGCGCCCACCTGCCCCGCGGCGGTGTGCGCGGCGTCGAACAGGCCCCGGCGGGCCTTCAGTTCGAGGATCCGCAGCACCGACTCCTCGATCCGCTGCCGCGTCAGCTCGCCCGCCTCGACGGCCGCGATCACGCTGCGGTGCGCCAGCCCCAGGTCCGGCGGGTTCAGCAGCTGGTCGCAGCCCGCCTTCAGGGCCAGTACCGGGACCCGGTCGTCCCCGTACTTCTGGCGGACCCCGGCCATGTCCAGGGCGTCGGTGACCACCACCCCCCGGAAGCCCAGGCGTTCGCGCAGGATGCCCGTCACGATCGGTGCGGAGAGGGTCGCCGGGTCCCCCGAGGGGTCGAGGGCGGGGAAGACGATGTGCGCCGTCATCACCGCGTCCACGCCCGCCGCCACCGCCGCCCGGACCGGCGGCTCGTCCAGCTCCTCCCACTGGGCCCGGCTGTGCCGCATCACCGGGAGTCCGACGTGGCTGTCGGTCTCGGTGTCCCCGTGGCCGGGGAAGTGCTTGGCGGTGGCGGCCACCCCGGCGCCCTGGTAGCCGCGGACCTGTGCGGCGACCAGGGCCGCCACCGCCTGCGGGTCGGAGCCGAAGGAGCGTACGCCGATCACCGGATTGGCCGGGTTCACGTTCACGTCCGCCACCGGCGCGTAGTCCTGCCGGATGCCCATCGCGGCCAGCTCGGCCCCGGCGATGCGCGCGGCGCGGCGGGCCTCGGCGATGCCGGCGGAATCGGCGCCGGCGGCGGAACCGGTGCCTGCGGAACCGGTGCCTGCGGAACCGGCGTCCCCGGTACCGGCGTTCGCCGCCGGGCCGGCGGCCGCCGCTCCGTGCCGCGCGCCCAGGGCCATCGCCCCCGGCAGCAGTGTCGCCGGCTTCCCGATGCGCGCCACCGCGCCGTGCTCCTGGTCCGTGGAGAGCATCAGCGGGACCCCCGGTCCCGAGCCGGCCGCCGTCCGCTGGAGCGCGGCCGACAGCTCGGCGATCTGCTGCGGGTCACGGGTGTTGTGGGCCCAGGAGAAGTAGATGATCCCGCCGAGGTGGTAGCGGGCGACCAGCTCCGCGGCCGTGCGCACCCCGAACAGCTTCAGGTTCTCCTCGGCGTCCGCCGGGTCGGGATCGGTCGCCGAATGGCCGTACGCGCGGGACACGAAGAGCTGCCCGACCTGCTCGGCCAGGCTCATCCCCGCCACCAGGCTGCGCAGCGCCGCCCGGTCCGGCGCCGGTCCGGGCGGGCGGTCGCCGGGGCGCGCGTCGTCGTGGCGCGGCCCGCCGTCCGGGCCGCCCCGGTCGCCGCCCACGGCGTACGAGGCCACGCCGGCGGCCGTGACGGCGGCCATGGCGGCCGCGGTGAGCAGGGACCTGCGGGAGGCGTGGTACGACACGCCCGGACCCTACTGCCGGGCCGCGTCCCCGCCGCCGCGGACACTCGGGAGGTCCCCCGGAAGGGGTGCCGCGTACGCCCAGTGCTCCTGCAGGGCCCGCACGGCCTCGGTGATCGCCGGCCGGCGGGCCGCCCCCGTCCGCCACAGGGCGTACAGCCTGCGTACGGGGCCGGGTTCCAGCGGCACGGCCACCGCACCCGGCGGCAGCGCCCCCGTCCCCAGCCGGGGTACGACGGCCACGCCGAGCCCCGCCGCGACCAGCGCGACGATGGTGTGGTTCTCCTCGGCCACGTGCGCGATGTCGGGCTCGAACCCGGCGGTGCGCAGCGTCCGCACCAGCCAGTCGTGACAGACCCGGCCGGGCGGCTGGCAGACCCAGCGCTGGCCGCCGAGGTCGGCCCTGCGGATGACCGCCCGCTCCGTGAACGGGTGGCCCCGCGGCACCACCAGATCGCAGCGGTCGTCCCCGATGACCGCCTGTTCGACGCCCTCGGGAGCCGGCAGCGGGGCGATGTCCCAGTCGTGGGCCACGGCGAGGTCGGTGACCCCCCGGGCCACCAGGTCCACCGACAGGTGCGGGTCGACCTCCGTGAGGCGCACGTCCAGCGCGGGATGCCGGTGCGCGAGACCGGCGAGCACCCCCGGCAGCAGGCCGCGCGCCGCCGAGGCGAACGCTGCCACCGTCAGCAGCCCGCTCGGCTGCCCGCGCCGCTCCTCCAGGGTGGTTTCGGCGCGCTCCACGATCGCCAGCAACTGCTGTGCGGTCTCGGCGAGGTGCCGGGCCTCCTCGGTGAGCGCGACCCCGCGCCCGCGGCGCTCCAGCAGCGTGGTCCGGGTCTCCCGCTCCAGCTTGGCGATCTGCTGGGACACGGCGGAGGGGGTGTAGCCGAGGGCGGCCGCCGCGCCCGCGACCGAGCCGTGGACGGAGACGGCGTGCAGGGCGCGCAGCCGGGAGAGGTCGAGCATGCGGCCCATCGTAGGCACCGCCGGACCACAGGTCACCCGTAAGCAGTGCTTCATCCAACCCGGAAGGAATCCGAGCTGGTGCTACATGGTCGCCGCGCCGATGCTCGATGCATGCGTCCCGTTCACACTGCACTCGCCGTACTCGTCGCCGCCGTCTGGGGTTTCAACTTCGTCGTCATCCAGATCGGTCTCGGCCACTTCCCGCCGCTGCTCCTGTCCGCCCTGCGCTTCCTCGTCGCCGCACTGCCCGCCGTGTTCTTCGTCGGCCGGCCCAAGACCGCCTGGAAGTGGATCGTCGCCGTCGGAGTGGCCCTCGGCGTCGCCAAGTTCGGCCTCCTCTTCACCGGCATGGCGGCCGGGATGCCGGCCGGTCTGTCCTCCCTCGTGCTCCAGGTCCAGGCCGTCTTCACCGCCGTCCTGGCCTCCGTCGTCCTGCGCGAGCGGCCCGGCCGGGTCCGGATGGGCGGCATGGCGGTGGCGCTCGCCGGGATCGCCGTCGCCGCCGTGGACGAGGGCACCTCCGGGCCGGTCCTCGGCTTCACCCTGGTCGTCGCGGCCGCCGCCTGCTGGGGCGTGTCCAACGTGCTGACGCGCAAGGCGTCCCCGCCCGACGCGCTGAACTTCATGGTCTGGGTGTGCACCGTCCCCGTGCTGCCGCTGTTCGCGCTGTCGCTGCTGCTGGAGGGACCCGAGCGGGACCTGGCCGCGCTGCGCGGGCTGGACTGGTCCGGGGCCGCGGTCATCGGATACGTCGCCTGGGTGTCCACGGTGTTCGGCTTCGGCGCCTGGAACCACCTGCTCAAGCGCTACCCGGCCTCGTCGGTCGCGCCGTTCTCGCTGCTGGTGCCGGTGTTCGGGATGTCCTCGGCCGCGCTGGTCCTGGGCGAGGGGATCTCGGGGCTGCGCTGGGTGGCGGCGCTGCTGCTGGTCTGCGGGGTGGGCATGACCTCCCTGGCCCCCGCCCGCGCGGGCACCCGTACGGTGGCGGCGGGCGGCGCGGCCGCGGTCAGCGCGGGGAACCCTCCTGCAGCGGCAGCCGCCAGTCCTGCCCCGTGAGCGCGACGCCGTACGAGCGGTGCGGGCGCTCGGCGACCAGCACGAACCCGGCGCGCAGGTAGAGGGAACGGGCCGAGGCCAGCACGTCGTTGGTCCACAGCACCAGCTCCCGGTAGCCGACCGAGCGGGCGAAGTCGACGACCGTGCCGACCAGGAGCGCGCCGATGCCGTGCCCGCGGCCCTCCGGCTCGACCAGGAGCAGCCGCAGCCGCGCGGTGCCGGGCGCGCCGTCCTCGCGGACGCACATCACCGAGCCGACCGGACGGCCGTCCAGCTCGGCGATCCAGACCCGCTCCAGATACGGGTCGTGGTCCTCGGCGAAGTCCGCGACGATCCGGGCCACCAGGCCCTCGAAGTCCGTGTTCCAGCCGTACTCGGCGGCGTAGAGCGCGCCGTGCCGCTGCACGATCCAGCCCAGCTCTCCGGGCTCCGGGTCCCGCAGCCGTACCGGGGCGGACGGGTTGTCGGCAGGGGGCTCCATGGCGCCCGAGGATAGCGCGGCCCGGGGCGGCGCGGCGGCGCCCGCACGCGGCCCGCACCCCCCGCCCGCGCGTTCCGCCGTACGGGTGACCCGCGGCCGGGGCCGGGCCGGCCGTACGGGGGCCGGCCGTACGGGGGCCGGCGGGGCGGGGGTCCGGCGGGGTCGGGGTCCGGTGGCGCGGGCCGAGCCGGTCGGGGGTCCGGTGGGACGGGCCGAGCCGGTCGGGGGTCCGGCGGGGCGGGACCGGGTGGGTCCCGGGTGGGTCCCGCGCCCGCCCGCTACTTCTTGACGCCGCCCAGGATCTGGCCGAGCAGGTCACCGAGTCCGCCGCCCGCCGCCGGGGCGGTGCCGGAGGCCGGCGCTCCGGCGGCGCCCTCCTGGCCGGGGGCGCCCTGACCGGCGGCCGCGCGCTTGGCGAAGACCGCCAGCAGCACCGGGATCAGCAGCTCGATGACGCGACTGACGGTGGCCACGGGGATGCCGGTCTTCTTGGACACCGCCGCGGCGACCGGCTTGCTCACCTTCGCCAGCACCCCGGCCATCAGCCCGCCGCCGAGCAGGCCCCCGCCGAGCGTGGCCACCCCCTGCAGCGGGGGTTCGGCCACCTCGGCGAGGGCCTCGCGGACCTCGTCGCCGTCGGCGTCCGCGGCCCCGGCCTTCTCCTGGAGGCCACCGGTCATGGCGCCGACCGTGGTCGTGACGGTCTCTCGCGCGCCCGCCGCGTCGGTGCCGAGCAGGCCGGCGATCTCGGTCAGCCCGTCCTGGCCGAGCTCGCCGAGCACATCGTCCTGGAACGAAGATTCACTCATGCCGGAAACGCTACTTCTGCGGTGGTTCGACGGCACTTCGGATCGACGCCTGAGACTCCTGAGGTAATGGAAACGTAAAGTTCCGATTCCGCATGCAACCCCCGGGCGGGGCAGCGGGTCGTATGGTGCGTCGGTACTTCCGGGGAGGGATCTGGGGGGATCGGGAAGTCCGGCACGGGAGGGGCAACCGTGAGGGGGTCCGGCCGTGAGGC
>NZ_JBHYVA010000568.1:0-5635 GCF_042750055.1 Streptomyces sp. NPDC059456 | reverse complement strand
CGGCGTGCCATTGGCGTTGGGCGGTGGCCGCGCCTCGGGCGTCGAGCGGCTGGGCGCCCGCGATCGGCTGCCCGCCCACCAGGAAGGACGGGGTGGAGGTGACGCCGATGCGGTAGCCCTCCTCCTGGTCCTTGCGCAGGGCGGCAGCGGCGGCCTCGCCGGCCATGTCCTCCTCGAAGCGCTCCAGGTCCGCAACCCCGGCCTCGCGGGCCAGCTCCAGCAGCCGGTCCCGGCCGAAGCCCTTCTCCTTGGAGCCGGCGGCGTACGCGGCCGCGTGGAACGCTGCGAACCGGTCCTGCTGCCCGGCGGCCCAGGCCGCCTTGGCCGCGGCCTCGGACTCGGCGCCGAAGATCGGGAAGTTGCGCCACTCGATGCGCAGGGTGCCGTCCTCGACGTACTTCCTGACCAGCTCGGGCTCGGTGTCGCGGGCGAATTTGCCGCAGTAGCCGCACTTGAAGTCGGAGTACTCGATCAGCACGACGGGGGCGTCGGGACGGCCGGCGGCGAGCTTGTCGCCGCCCTCGCGGCGGGCGAGCGCCTTCAGCCCGGCGGCGGCTTCGGCCCGGGCCCCCGGAGTGGCTCCCGGGGTGCTGGCGGACCGGCCCGGCGCCTTGTCGGCGGGGGCGGTGGCCTGCCAGGACACGACCCCGAGGGTGACGGCGCCGAGCGCGACCCCGGCGGAGATCAGCAGCCGCCTGCGGACGGAGGCGGAAGAGGAGGAAGAAGGGGAAGGGGAAGAAGACATACGGGTGCTCCAGAGCTACGGATGGGAAGGGACCGGCGGAAGGGCCGGTCCGCTACACCCGCATCACGGACAGCTCCACGGGCCCCGGCGCCACCCGGTCGGGCCCGCGGGCGCGCACCCGAGCGGGCGGCGTCCGGTCGTCCCAGAGCTGCTCCACCGCGGGCCGCCCGGCGGGAACGTGCCCGTGCTCGCCGCGCACCGGCCCGGCCGGCACCTGCGGCCGCTGCGAACCGGGCTCACACCCGGGCCCCCGCCCACCCCGGACCCCCTCACCCACCCGCACCACTCCGGCGGGCGCCGCGCCCGCCTTCGTCGAGCCGCCGGGACGAAGTGCCGAGCCTGCGGCGGCGGGCCGCACGTCCGCGTGGGCCGAAGCCGCGGCTGCGGCGGGCCGGGCAGCCGCCGGGACCGGCCGCGCCGGGCCGGCACCGCCGAAACGAAGCGCCGGCACGACCGGGCCGGCACCGCCGGGACGGAGAGCCGGGGCCGCCACGCCAGGCCGCACGGCCGCACGGGCCGAAGCCGCGGCGGCAGCGGAAGCGGATCCGGCGGGCCGGACCACGGCCCCGGGCACCACGGGACCCTGGGCCGCGAGGCCCGGGGCCGCCGTGGCGGTGGTGGGGGCGGTCAGGGCCGTTGCCCATATCGCCAGCGCAGCGACCACGGCACGCAGGCGGGACATGACGGGCCTCTCACTCGGTCGGCGGGACGGTTCAGGTGATCTCGTCCCGAAATGGTACGGGGAGGGTGCACAAATGCGTTCGCCACCCGGCGCCTGCGGGTGAGATCCTCGATCAGGTATGTCTACTTCCTTCGCCGCCCTGCAGACGCTTCTCGGTGAGATCTCCCTCCGCGACGCGCACCGCCTCGGCCGCCGCCTCGAAGGCGCCCGCCGCATCCGCAAGCCCGAGGCCAAGCAGGCCGTGCTCGACGAGATCGCCGCGGAGGCCGAGAAGGCCGCCGCGCGACTGGCCGGCCGTGCCTCGCGGATGCCGGAGGTCACGTATCCCGAGAACCTGCCCGTCAGCCAGAAGAAGGACGAGATCGCCGAGGCGATACGCGACCACCAGGTCGTGATCGTCGCCGGTGAGACCGGTTCCGGCAAGACCACCCAGATCCCCAAGATCTGCATGGAGCTGGGCCGCGGGGTCCGGGGCATGATCGGGCACACCCAGCCCCGCCGGATCGCCGCCCGCACGGTCGCGGAACGCATCGCCGAGGAGCTGAAGTCCGAGATCGGCCAGACCGTCGGCTGGAAGGTCCGCTTCACCGACCAGGTGAACCAGGACGCGACCTTCGTCAAGCTGATGACCGACGGCATCCTGCTCGCCGAGATCCAGACGGACCGCGAGCTGCGCGCGTACGACACGATCATCATCGACGAGGCCCACGAGCGGTCCCTCAACATCGACTTCCTGCTGGGCTACCTGTCCCAGCTGCTGCCGAAGCGTCCCGACCTCAAGGTCGTGATCACCTCGGCGACGATCGACCCGGAGCGGTTCTCCCGGCACTTCGGGGACGCCCCGATCGTCGAGGTCAGCGGCCGTACCTACCCTGTGGAGGTCCGCTACCGGCCCCTGCTGGAGGAGGACTCCGAGGAGAGCGACCGCGACCAGATCACGGCGATCTGCGAGGCCGTGGACGAACTCCAGTCCGAGGGGCCCGGCGACGTCCTGGTCTTCCTCTCCGGCGAGCGCGAGATCCGCGACACCGCGGACGCCCTGAACAAGCGCAACCTCCGCTTCACGGAAGTCCTGCCCCTGTACGCGCGCCTCTCGCACGCCGAGCAGCACCGCGTCTTCCAGCAGCACACGGGGCGCCGGATCGTCCTGGCCACGAACGTCGCCGAGACCTCCCTGACCGTCCCCGGCATCAAGTACGTGATCGACCCGGGCACCGCCCGGATCTCCCGCTACAGCCACCGCACCAAGGTGCAGCGGCTGCCCATCGAGCGGATCTCGCAGGCCAGCGCCAACCAGCGCAAGGGCCGCTGCGGCCGCACCAGCGACGGCATCTGCATCCGGCTCTACTCCGAGGACGACTTCCTCTCCCGTCCCGAGTTCACGGACGCCGAGATCCTGCGCACGAACCTGGCCTCCGTCATCCTCCAGATGACCGCGGCCGGCCTCGGCGAGATCGAGAAGTTCCCCTTCATCGACCCGCCGGACCACCGCAACATCCGCGACGGCGTCCAGCTGCTCCAGGAGCTCGGCGCGCTGGAGACGGGCGAGAAGACCTCCCCGGAGGGGAGGAAGGGGCAGCGGCTCACGCCGATGGGCCGCCAGCTCTCCCAGCTCCCCGTGGACCCGCGGCTGGCCCGCATGGTCGTCGAGGCCGACAAGAACAACTGCGTCCGCGAGGTCATGGTCATCGCGGCGGCCCTGTCCATCCAGGACCCGCGCGAGCGGCCCTCGGACAAGCAGACGCAGGCCGACCAGAACCACGCCCGCTTCAAGGACGAGACGAGCGACTTCCTCTCGTACCTGAACATGTGGCGCTACGTCCGCGAGCAGCAGAAGGAGCGCGGCTCGTCCTCGTTCCGCCGGATGTGCAAGCAGGAGTACCTGAACTTCCTGCGGATCCGCGAGTGGCAGGACATCTACTCGCAGCTGCGCACGGTCGCCAAGACCATGGGCATCCACGTGAACGAGGGCGACGCCCCCGAGACGAGCGTGCACATCTCCCTGCTGGCCGGCCTGCTCTCGCACATCGGGCTCAAGGACACCGACAAGAACGAGTACTTGGGGGCGCGGTCCGCCAAGTTCGCGGTCTTCCCGGGGTCGGCGCTCTTCAAGAAGCAGCCGAAGTTCCTGATGTCGGCGGAGCTGGTGGAGACCTCGCGGCTGTGGGCCCGGGTGAACGCCAAGGTGGAGCCCGAGTGGGTCGAGCCGCTCGCCCAGCACCTGATCAAGCGCACGTACAGCGAGCCGCACTGGGAGAAGGACCAGGCGGCCGTGATGGCGTACGAGAAGGTGACGCTGTACGGCGTGCCGATCGTCGCCCAGCGGAAGATCAACTACGGCCGGATCGATCCCGAGGTCTCGCGCGAGCTGTTCATCCGCAACGCGCTGGTCGAGGGCGACTGGCGGACCCACCACAAGTTCTACGCCGACAACCGCAAGCTCCTCACCGAGGTCGAGGAGCTGGAGAACCGGGCGGGGCGCCGCGACATCGTGGTCGACGACGAGACCCTCTTCGACTTCTACGACCAGCGGATCCCCGAGCACGTGGTCTCCGGGGCGCACTTCGACTCGTGGTGGAAGCACAAGCGGCGCGAGGAGCCCGAGCTCCTCGACTTCGAGCGCGAGATGCTGCTGACCGAGAAGGCGGCCGGGGTCACCAAGGCCGACTACCCGGACTCCTGGCGGCAGGGGCAGCTGAAGTTCCGGGTGACCTACCAGTTCGAGCCGGGTGCGGACGCGGACGGCGTGACCGTCCACATCCCGCTCCAGGTGCTGAACCAGGTCACCGACGAGGGCTTCGACTGGCAGATCCCCGGCCTGCGCGAGGAGGTCGTCACCGAGCTGATCCGCTCGCTGCCGAAGCCGATCCGCCGTCACTACGTGCCCGCGCCGAACTTCGCGGGCCGCTTCCTGGACACGGCGGTTCCCCTCCAGGAGCCGCTGCCGGTGACCCTGGCGCGCGAGCTCCAGCGGATGGTCGGGGTCCCCGTCTCCGCCGAGGACTTCGACCTGTCCCGGATCCCGGACCATCTGAAGATCACCTTCCGGATCATTGACGAGCGTCGCAGGAACCTCGCCGAGGACAAGGACCTGGAGGCCCTGCGGCTGAAGCTGAAGCCGAAGGCCCGCCAGGCCCTCTCCCAGGCCGCCGCGGCCACGGCCGAGCGGGCGGGCGGGGAGTCGGTGGAGCGCTCCGGGCTCACCGACTGGACGATCGGCACGCTGACGAAGGTCTTCGAGACCCGGCGGGCGGGCCAGCCGGTGAGGGCGTACCCGGCGCTGGTCGACGACGGGGGAGCGGCAGCGGGAACGGTGTCCGTACGGCTCTTCGACACGGAGGCCGAGCAGCAGCAGGCGATGTGGCTGGGCACCCGGCGGCTGATCCTGCTGAACATCCCGGTGAACCCGGCGAAGTTCGCCTCGGACCATCTGACGAACCAGCAGAAGCTGGCCCTGTCCCGCAATCCGCACGGCTCCATCCAGGCGCTGTTCGACGACTGCGCGACGGCGGCGACCGACAGGCTCATCGCCGACCACGGCGGCCCGGCCTGGGACGAGCCGGGCTTCCGCAAGCTCTACGAGGCCGTGCGCGCGGACCTCGTGGACACCACGGTGCGGACGGTGGCCCAGGTGCAGCAGGTACTGGCCGCCTGGCAGGCCTGTGAGCGCCGCCTGAAGGCGACCAACAGCCTGGCCCTGGTGGCGAACGTGCAGGACGTGCGGACGCAGCTGGCGGCCCTCGTGCCGGCGGGCTTCGTGACCCTGACGGGCCTGCGGCGGCTGCCGGACCTGATGCGCTACCTGGTGGCGGTGGACCGGCGGCTCCAGCAGATGCCGACGGGCGCCCAGCGCGACACCACGCGCATGGAGAAGGTCCACGAGATGCAGGACGAGTACGCGTGGCTGCTGGAGCAGCTGCCGAAGGGCCGGCCGGTGCCGTCCGCGGTCACCGACATCCGCTGGATGATCGAGGAACTCCGGGTCAGCTACTTCGCGCACGCGCTCGGGACGGCGTACCCGATCTCCGACAAGCGGATCGTGAAGGCGGTGGACGCGGCCGCCCCGGGCCCGGCCCGCTGACCGGGTTCGACTGCACCCCCTGAGCTGGGGTACAGTCTGATTCGCAGCCGCCCAGCGGCCGCAAATCAAGGACCTGTGGAGCAGTTGGTTAGCTCGCCACCCTGTCAAGGTGGAGGTCGCGGGTTCA
>NZ_JBHYVA010000567.1:0-5641 GCF_042750055.1 Streptomyces sp. NPDC059456 | reverse complement strand
CCCCACCGCCGACGGGGCCGTCCCGGCCGCCGACGGGCCCGCCGGGGCCCGGGGAGCCGCGGGGGCGCGTACGGGGTCCGCCCTCGTCCCCGGCCCTGCCGAGGGCCGCCCGGCCGGGGACCTCGTCCGGGCCGCGGCGCGGACGCTGCCCGCGTGGGTGCGGGGGGAGGCGCCGGCGCCCCGGGGCGGGGCGCTGTGTCACGGGGACCTGCACCTCGGGCAGTTGGTGCGCGGGCCCGGCCCCGGCGGGGGCTGGCGGCTCATCGACGTCGACGACCTCGGCATCGGGACCCCCGCCTGGGATCTGGCCCGGCCCGCCGCCTGGTACGCCGCCGGCCTGCTCGACACCGGCACCTGGGTCACCTTCCTCGACTCCTACCGCGCCGCCGGCGGGCCCGCGGCCGGGCCCCCCGGCTCCGATCCGTGGCCGGAACTGGACCTCGCGGCCCGGGCCCTGACCGTGCAGACCGCAGCCCTCGCCCTGGCCAAATCGGTGGAAAACCACCGCCGACTCGACGACGTGGAACGGCTGATGGTGGAATCCTGTGCCCGAATTGCCTCCCTCCCGCCCGACTTGGAGGCGAACGCTCCGTCGTAGGGTGAGCTTCACGCCACCGGGCATGCATCCGGTGGCGAAGCAGACGGCGAGGAGTTGATCCGGTCATGCAGTGTCCGAAGTGTCACGCGATGATGCACACCTACAACCGCAACGGCGTCCAGATCGAGCAGTGCAGCGGCTGCCGCGGCATCTTCCTGGACTACGGCGAGCTGGAGGCCCTGACCCGCATGGAGTCCCAGTACACCGCCGGACAGTACGGCCAGGTCCCGCCGCCGGCGGCGCCCCCGGCCCCGTACCCGGTCCAGCACGCCGCCCCCGCGCCCGCCTGGGGCGCCCCGCACCACGGCGGCCACGGGCACGGTCACCACGGCCACCACAAGGGCGGCTTCGCCCGGATGCTGTTCTCCTCCTGAGGCGTACCCGGGGCCCCGTTCGCCGGGGCCCCACCCGCGCCCCGGCGCCGACTCCCCACGGGGCGGAGCCCGTACGACGCAGAAGCCCCGACCGTCGAGACGGCCGGGGCTTCCGGGTGGTGCGCGATACTGGGATTGAACCAGTGACCTCTTCCGTGTCAGGGAAGCGCTCTCCCGCTGAGCTAATCGCGCGGGACCGCGGTCGAAACCGCAGATGGTGCGTGTACTGCGTGCGCGATACTGGGATTGAACCAGTGACCTCTTCCGTGTCAGGGAAGCGCTCTCCCGCTGAGCTAATCGCGCGGGGATCCTTGCGGATCAGTGGACGATACTGGGATTGAACCAGTGACCTCTTCCGTGTCAGGGAAGCGCTCTCCCGCTGAGCTAATCGTCCTTGGAGGTGGAGACGGGATTTGAACCCGTGTAGACGGCTTTGCAGGCCGTTGCCTCGCCTCTCGGCCACTCCACCATGGAGCTGCAGGGGTTCTCGGGAAGATCCCCCACTTCGAGCGGACGACGAGACTCGAACTCGCGACATCCACCTTGGCAAGGTGGTGCTCTACCAACTGAGCTACGTCCGCAGGTCACCGTGTTCGCTCCGGGGTTTTCCCCCTTCGCTCCCTGGCGACGTGTTGAACTCTAGCGGATTCCCGGGCCAGCTCAAAAACGCGTTTCCGCAGCGTGCTGCCGCTCGATCACCACCGGTCACCCGGCGGTCACCTCACCGGCGCCGCGGCGTCACCGGTCATAGACTCGCAGCCGTGCACGACCTGCTTCCCCTGGCCCGCTTCGGCGGCCTCCTCGCGACCGACCTCCGTGACGTCACCGGCGACCCCGCCGCCCTCGACTCGGCGGGCTTCTGGGCGGTGTCCGCAGACTTCGAGGGGCGGCTGGTCTGCGCCCGCTTCGGCGACGTACGCCCCGACCCCGTCCCGGCGCCCGTCGCCGGAGCCTGGCGCGGGCCCGCCGCCGACCAGTGGTCCTCCTCCCTGGACCGCGCCGCCTACACGTCCGGCGTACGGCGCATCCGCGAGTACATCGCGGCGGGCGAGGTCTACCAGGCCAACCTCTGCCGCGTGATGTCCGCGCCGCTGCCCGACCCGGACCGCGCCGACGTCGACGCCCTCACGGCGCTGCTCGCGCGCGGCAACCCGGCCCCGTATGCAGGAACGATTCGCCTCCCGGCTCACGGCGTGGAGATCGCCACCGCGTCCCCCGAGCTGTACCTGCGCCGGGCCGGCCGCCACGTGGAGTCCGGCCCCATCAAGGGCACCGGCCGCACCGCCGCCGACCTCCTGCCCAAGGACCACGCCGAGAACGTGATGATCGTGGACCTCGTGCGCAACGACCTCGGCCGGGTCTGCTCCACCGGCTCCGTCGCCGTCCCCGAGCTGTGCGCCGTCGAGGAGCACCCCGGGCTGGTCCACCTCGTCTCCACCGTCACCGGCGAACTCGCCGACGGGGCGGGCTGGCCCGAGCTGCTCGCCGCGACCTTCCCGCCCGGCTCCGTCACCGGCGCGCCCAAGTCCTCCGCCCTGCGGATCATCGAGGCCCTGGAGACCGCCCCCCGCGGCCCCTACTGCGGGGGCATCGGCTGGGTGGACGCCGACCGCGGCACCGCCGAGCTCGCCGTCGGCATCCGCACCTTCTGGATCGACCGCCAGGGCCCCGGCGGCGCGCGCCTGCTCTTCGGCACCGGCGCCGGCATCACCTGGGGCTCCGACCCCGAACGCGAATGGGCCGAGACCGAACTGAAGGCCGCCCGCCTGCTCCGGGTAGCGTCGGGAGCCCATGAGGTGACGGGTACCCCTGGGTGAGCGGAGGGATCGTACGGTGAGGATCTGGGTCGACGGCGCGCTGCGGGACGCCGGCAGCGCACAGGTGTCCGTGTTCGACCACGGGCTGACCGTGGGCGACGGCGTGTTCGAGACACTGAAGGCGGAGCGCGGGACGGCCTTCGCCCTCACCCGCCACGTGGACCGGCTGACCCGCTCGGCCCGCGGCCTCGGCCTGCCCGACCCCGACGCGGACGAGGTGCGCCGGGCCTGCGCGGCCGTGCTGGAGGCCAACCCGATGCCGCTCGGCCGGCTGCGCATCACGTACACCGGCGGAATCTCCCCGCTCGGCTCCGACCGTGGGGACAACGGCCCCACCCTGGTCGTGGCCGTCGGCGAGACCACCCGCCGGCCGGACACCACCGCCGTGATCACCGTGCCCTGGGTCCGCAACGAACGCTCCGCCGTGGCCGGGCTGAAGACCACCTCGTACGCCGAGAACGTGGTCGCGCTCGCCGCCGCGGCCCGCGCCGGGGCCTCCGAGGCCCTCTTCGCGAACACCGTCGGGCGGCTCTGCGAGGGCACCGGCTCCAACGTCTTCGTGGTCCTCGACGGCGAGCTGCACACCCCGCCCGTCACCTCCGGCTGCCTCGCCGGGATCACCCGTGCCCTGGTCGTGGAGTGGGCCGGGGCCAAGGAGACCGACCTGCCCTTCGAGGCACTGGAACAGGCCGAGGAGGTCTTCCTGACCTCCACGCTGCGCGACGTACAGGCCGTCCACCGGGTCGACGGGCGCACGACGGCGGCGGCTCCCGGGCCGGTCACGGCCGAGGCGATGAGGACCTTCGACGCGCATGCCGGAGCCGACCTGGACCCGTGAGACGGGCGGCGCGGGGCAGGCAACGGGCGGCGCTGGGCAAGTAGCGGGCGGAACGGGCGGCGCGCGGCGGCCGAACCGCCCGTTTATTGGCTGTCGCAGGTGCCCGCGGGGCGGGTAGAACTCGATTGATGACCACCACCCTGCGGCCGAGCGGGCCGCTTCAGCAGAGCACCGGGGGCGCGCGGTCGCGCCCGTACGAGATCCGCGTCAACAGCAGGCGCGTCGGCGCGCTGCTGGCCGCCTGCGACACGCCCTTCGGGCCGACCGTCGGCGAGATCCGCGACCTCACCGTCGACGAACCGGACCGGCGGCGCGGGCGCGCCACGGTCGGGGCGCTCGCCGCCGAGGAGGTGCTGCGCGGCTGGGGCTGCCGCCGCGTGCGGGTCTCCGTACCCGTCGCGTCGGCGGGCGGCCTGCGGATGGCGCGGGCGCTCGGATACACCGAGTACAGCCGCAACATGGCCAAGGACCTCCCCGCGGAGCCGCCCGGGCTCCGCGAGGGCGTCGTCGGACGTCCCATGACGGAGGCCGAGTACGAGGTCTGGATCGTCCGGGCGATCGACGGCTACGCCGAGGACTGGACCAGCCGCGGTCTGTCCGAGGAGGCGGCCCGGGCCAAGTCGGTCGCCGACCACGAGCGCCAGCTGCCCCACGGACTGGCCACCGAGGGCGTCGCCCTCCTCGTCGTGGAGGCCGGGGGCGTCCCCGTGGGCCACGTGTGGGTGGCGCCGGTGGGGGAGGGCGCGTACGTCTTCGACGTCGCGGTCGCCGAGGAGCACCGCGGCCGGGGCCACGGCCGGGACCTGATGCTGCTCGCCGAACGCGCGGCCCTGGCCGGGGGCCACCGCGTCCTCGGACTCCACGTCTTCGCCGGCAACACCCCGGCCCTGCGGCTCTACGAATCCCTCGGCTACCGGACGACCGACGTCAACTTCACCAAGGAACTGATCTAGCCGACGACCGGCTCAAGGGGTGTCGGCGCCGGCGGCGAGCAGGCGGTCCGCGATCTCCTCGATGCGGGCGCGCAGGCCGTCCTGGCTCTTGCCGCCGTCGAGGCGCTCGCCGTCGATCACGTACGTCGGGGTGCCGGTCACGCCGATGGCCTTGCCCTCGGCCTGGTCGGCGTCGACGATCAGGATGTGCCGCCCGTCGATCAGCGCGGTGTCGAACTCCTCGGCGTCGAGGCCGAGTTCACGTGCCACGTCCAGCAGTACGGCCTCGCCGCGCTCGCCGAGCTCCGCGGTGCGGGCCAGGACGGCCTCCACGTACGGCCAGGCCTGCCCCTGTTCCGCCGCCTCCTCGGCGGCCTGCGCCGCGGTGAAGGCGTGCTTGTGCTTCTCCAGCGGGAAGTGGCGCAGCCGGATGTCCAGGCGGTCGCCGTAGCGGGCCCGCAGGGCGCGTATGTCGTCCAGGGCGCGGTGGCAGTCCGGGCACTGGAGTTCGCACCAGACGTCGAGGATCACGGAATCGGTCATGCGACCAGTGTCCCAGCCGCCGGGCACCGGCACCGAAACGCACCCCTGACCCATCCCCGGGGAGGAGGCGCGACCCCGAATTTTCCCGGAGACGGCCGCCGGATCCCCCGTGGACATGGCCCGTACGGCGCGGCCCGGTGCAGGATGGAAGGGACGGAACGCCCACCCCTGGAGGACCGCATGCTTGCCGAGACCATCTGTTCCGCGGTGTCCGCGGCGGGCCTGGGGATCGCCGCGGTGGCCGCGTACCGCAGGCGCTTCCTCACCGCCACGCGCATCGCGGCGTACGCGCTGGTGCCGGTCGCCCTGGTGCTGACGGGCCTCGTGGAATGGGTGTCCGGGATCGTGTTCAACCCGACCGTCTGGGCGGGCTTCGGGCTGCTCGGCCTGTCGTGGGTGCTGTTCATGACCACGCGCGCCATCGAGCGGCGCGGCGTCGGCGCGGGGGAGAAGCCCGCGAAGCCGGCCGAGGCCGCCCGGGGCGGCCGCGGGCAGGACGCCGTGGCCCCGGCCGCGCCGGCCCCCTCACTGGGTGCGGG
>NZ_JBHYVA010000566.1:4083-5681 GCF_042750055.1 Streptomyces sp. NPDC059456 | reverse complement strand
TTTTTATACTACACATCGTAAGCGTTCGCCGTTTGCCCCCTCCTCACCCGCCGCCGCGGTTTAACACGAAACGGGGGCCGGGAGACCAAAGCATCGGCCGCGGCCGCGCGTTGCCGGCGGCGCCCTGGCCCGGCGCCCTGGCCACGTCCCCGAGCACGCCGCCGGTTCCCCGGCCCCGGCGGCCGGCCGGAACGCCGGAAGCGACGGCCAGGGCCTGTCTTCCGGATCAGCCTGCGCCAGACGCCGCGGGCCCGGCCTGATCCGGAAGGCAGGCCCTAGTCGCCGGGGCCGCGGGGGGCGAGGCGTTCGACGACCTCGGCCAGGTCCTCGCACACCCGCTCGATCTCCTCGCGGATGTTGTTCTGTTCGGTGACCAGCGCGGACAGCAGCAGCGCGGTCAGTGCCGCCGAGCCGTTGAGCGCCTGGAGGTTGACCATGACCTCGAAGAGCGTGTGGCCCTCGAAGGGTCCGGCGCGATCGGTCGCCGCCCAGATCACCACGACGGACAGGACCAGGACGCAGGGCGCGCTGCCGGGCAGCTGGAAGCGCACGGCCGCCCAGATCAGCAGCGGGAAGACGAGGAAGAGCAGCGACAGGGAGCTCCGGCTGGCCGCGAGGGCGACGAATCCGGTGCCGACGGCCAGCGCCGCCGCCTCGGCGATCCGGTAGGCGTCGTGCGGCATCCGGACCCGGGTGAGGACGAGCAGCAGCGGGGTCACCACGAGCACGCCCATGGCGTCGCCGGCCCACCAGGCCGACCACACCGGCAGGAAGTCGTCCGGCGCCAGGTCCCCGGTGGCGAGGAGCACACCGGTGCCGATGGTCGCACTGAGCAGCATCGGCAGGAGCCCGCCCAGGAAGACCAGGGCCAGGCCGTCGCGCAGCCGGGTGATGTCGGTGCGGAAGTCCACGCGGCGCAGCAGCAGGTACGCGCACAGCGGGGCGACGGTGTTGCCCACGAGGATGCCGGCGTCGGTGACCTGGAAGCTGCCGAGGTGCTGGATGGAGAGGTACGTGCCGAGGGCGATCCCCGGCCAGATCCGCGGGCCGAACCACAACAGGGCGGCGACCGCGACGCCGGTGGGCAGCCACAGGGCGGTGACCACCGCGCCTTCGACCACCACGCGCAGCAGCAGGCCGATCCGTGCCGCGGCGTAGTAGGCGGCGGCGACGGCCAGGATCTCCAGGAGGATCCCGGTCAGACGTCGCCATTCCTCTTTGCGCACCACAGCATCAGACAACAGCCGCCGCCTCCGGGCGGGCCGTGACACGCGCTACCAGGTCCGGGGTCCTGCCGCGTCGTGGCTGAGGACGAGCACGGCCGCGTCGTCCGCGTGGCCGGTGGAATCGGCCACCTTCATGATCTCCCCGGCGATCTCGTCGGGGTCGCCGCCCGCCGCCTCGCGGACCACCCGGGCCACGCGGGCCAGTCCGACGTCGATCGGGAAGGACGGCCCCTCGACGACGCCGTCGGTGAGCAGGACGATGGAGCCCGCCCGGGGGGGGCGCCCCCCGGGGGCCCCGGACCCCGCGCCCCGCCCGCGACCCACAGGCGGGGGGCCCCCCCCCCCCGGGTTTGCGGATAAAGCCGCGCCCCG
>NZ_JBHYVA010000566.1:0-4073 GCF_042750055.1 Streptomyces sp. NPDC059456 | reverse complement strand
GCCCCCGCGGGAGTCCCGGGCCGGGTCACCGCGTACCCGGCGCCCGGCTCGACTCCCAGTGGCGGGCCGCCCTCCTCCTCGTTGATGCCGTAACTGCCGTCGACCGTGGCCCAGACGGAGGGCACGTGGCCGGCCCGGGCGGTTTCGAGTTCCCAGGTCTCGGGGTCGAAGCGGAGCAGGGTGCAGGTCGCGAAGAGTTCGCAGTCCATCGCCAGCAGGACGTCGTTGGCCCGGCTCAGCATCTCGCCCGGGTCGAAGACGACGGTGGACACGGCGCGCAGGCCGACGCGGACCTGCCCCATGAAGGCGGCCGCCTCGACGTCGTGCCCCTGGACGTCGCCGATGGAGAACGCGAGCGCGCCTTCGGGCAGCCGGAAGCCGTCGTACCAGTCGCCGCCGATGTCCAGGCCGTGCCGGGCGGGTGCGTAGCGGGCGGCGCTGCGCAGACCGGGCAGCGCGGGCAGGGAGGCCGGCAGCATCTCGCGCTGGAGGGCCTCGGCGAGTTCCACCCGGGCCTGCTGGAGTTCGGCTCCCGCCTTCGCCCGGGCCGTGAGCCGGCCGAGCGTGGCCAGCAGGTCGGCGGCGCTCACCGACTTCGGGGGACGGCGCGGGGTCACGGACCGCTCCCGGGTGCATCCATATGTCCCTGCTCTCGGCTCTCGCTGCGCGCGGTGCGCCAAAGACCCGAGCACATCATATTTCCGGCCTCCGGGGGTCGCGAGCGATGCGGGCGGCGCGGGCCCGGGACCGGCCTCGCCCGACGGGGGCGGCCGACCACAGGGCGTGAGCTATGTTTGAAGACGAGTGACATGAGAGGGAGGCCCACCGGTGTCATCGGGGCAGCAGGCACGCGCGCAGGCGGCTGCGATCACGCCGAGCGGGCAGGCGCCGCCGGTCCACGAGCGCGCTCCGGGCGACCGGGTGCGCGCCCTGTTCGACGGCCACCGGCTCTCCCCCGGGCAGCGGCGGATCGCCCAGTACCTGATCGACCACCTCACCGAGGCGGCGTTCCTGTCGATCACCGAGCTCGCGGAGCGGGTGGGCGTCAGCCAGCCGTCGGTGACGCGTTTCGCCACCGCCCTCGGGTTCAGCGGCTACCCGGCCCTGCGGGACGCCCTCCAGCCGATGGCGCTGAGCGCCGTCGCGGGTTCCCCGGAGAGCAGCGAGCAGTTCCGCCGCAACGAGCTCCAGGCGGCCGTGGACGCCGAGATCGCGAACCTGGAGAACGTACGGCGGCTGCTCGCCGACACCGACCAGGTGCTCGACATCGGCCGCGAGCTGGCCCGCTCGGTGCCGCTGACGGTCCTCGGCCTGCGGATCTCGGTCTCGCTCGCGGAGTACTTCGCCTACGCGGCACGGCGCATCCATCCCGATGTCCGGCTGGTGACACGTGGAGGCAGCGTGGCCTACGACGCCCTGCTCCAGTCCCGGGAGGCCGGCGGGACCTGGGCCCTGGCCTTCGCCATGCCCCGGCACGCCAAGGAGACCCTGTCGGCGCTGCGGGCCGCCCGCAGCGCCGGGCTGAAGATCGCGCTGATCACCGACACCACCCTGGGGCCCCTGGTGGACGAGGCGGACGTGGCCCTGACGGCCGGGACCGGGGCCCGGCTGGTCTTCGACTCGTACGCGGCGCCGGGGATGCTGTCCGCGGCCCTGCTCCAGGCGATGGCCGACGCGGATCCCGAGCGGACGCAGGCGCGGCTCGAAGGGTACGAGCAGGTCGCCGACCAGCACGGTTTCTTCCTGTAGGCACCTTTTCAACCGGTATGAGGCAGTCCACTTTCATGCCGCCGAGGCGTATGTAATTTTTCATTCTCTTGTTTACTCGACGGTATATATGTTTACTAAGCAGCGCGCCGGATCCACCAGACGCCAAGGAGAGCGACCCCACGCCCTCCCAGAACGAACATCCCGCGCGGGGCGCTCCTCCTCACGCCCCGCCTCGGTGACCGTTCCCGGCACTCTGGGATCCACCAGAGCGCTTGTGGCGGCCTCGGTCAACCCCTGGGCCGAGGCCGCCCACCAACGTCTCGATCAGAGTTCGACACCATTCGGAAGCGACGAGCATGCGCCAGATGGCCTCCACCACGCTCAGCCCGGACTGGCCCTGTCAGGTCAAGGCCCCCGGCACCCATGACTGGGAACGCACGGCCATGCGCTGGCTGCGGGATCTGCTCCCGGCCCGCTACGGCAGCTACTCGACGCTGACCCGCAGCCCCGTGCTCCTCAGCCGGCACGCCCAGCTCCAGCTCCAGCACGAGATGCGGGCGGTCCGGGTCGCGCTGGAGACCAGCCGGGCCGAACTGCCCTCGATGGGCGTGGCCGAATCCGTCATCGAGAACTCGATCCGCATGTACGCCGTCGAGCTCCAGCAGCTGGGCCGGCTCTCCCGCGCGGTCCGCCTCGTCGGCGACGCACTGCGCGTCTCACCCGGCTGATCCCACGCCACCCGGACGGGGGGTGACCTCCGGCGCGGTCCGTCGTTGAACAGGACGGTCAAGCGAAGTGCACCAGCGAAGTCCCGGGACTCCCCGCGAGCCCCGGGACTTCGTGTGTTCCCGGGGCTCGCCCCGGCTTATCCGCGCAGCGCGGCGATGAACCAGGTGAACACCGGCGCGAGGCTCGGCGAGGGCGGCCAGCCGTTGATCACGGCCAGGAGCTGCCAGTAGCGCTCGGCGCGCGGATCCGCGGCCACCTCCAGCCGCGCGAGGAGCCAGCGGCGCAGGTCGCCGTCGTCGGCCCGTTCGAAGGCGTGCGCGTAGAGGGCGGCCAGGGCGTCCGTGACGGGCAGTGCTTCGACGGACGTCGGGAGGATGCCCGCCGCGAGGGCTTCGCCGACGCGTTCGCAGACCGCCTCGTTCAGGGCGTGGTGCAGGCCGGTGGTGTCGCCGTCCGCCCGCTCGGCCGCCTGGTGCTCGGCCATCTTGCGCACGCAGGCGCGGAAGCCGGCGTCCTGGCAGAGCTCGGCGAGCTCCACCCAGGCCTCGACCTGCTCGGTGGTGGGGTCGTCGGGGAGTTCGGGCATGGCGGAGCGCAGCATGGCCACGAATTCGGGATTGGCGTCGAAGCCTCCGAACGTGTCGTCGATGAACGCGTGGACCAGCCGGTTGCGTTCGGCTTCGGAGAGGCGGGCGAGTCGGTGCACGAGGTGTGTCTCCTGGGGTGAGGCGCCGCGCCGGGCCACGGCACGCAATACGGCCCGCCGCAGCCGCAGCGTGCGTATCTGCACGTCCAGGGCGTCGGCATGGGCGGCCGCGACCTCCGGCACGGAGGCTTCCCGGTCCAGCACCCTGCGGATCGTGGCCAGGTCGAGGCCGAGGTCGCGCAGGGTGCGGGCGAGGTCGAGGCGGGTGACCGCGTGGATGTCGTAGAGCCGGTAGCCGGCGGGGCTGCGATCCGTGGGCGCCACGATCCCCGAGTCGGAGTAGAAGCGGACGGTCTTCACCGTCAGCCCGGTGCGCCGGGCGATTTCCCCGATCGGATAGAGCGTGTCGCCGTTCACGTCCCCCACCCTGACGTCTCCCCCTACGGGAGTCTCAAGCCCGCCGGAGCGGCGGCCCGCCTCCGGGCGGCTTCCCGGACGGTACCCGGCAGACCCGGGCCGCACCCGGGCCGGGCCGGGGCTCGGGGCAGCGGCTGCCGCGGCGTGGAAGTCGCTGGTCAGGGGGGACGGCGGGTGACAGACTGAGGCCGCTTCAGGTCAACCCAGGAGGACACATGCCAGAAGAGTCGGACACCCCGCAGGACGAATCGCCGGCCGAGGAGGCCAAGCGCAAGTTCCGGGAGGCCCTCGAGCGCAACGCCCGCAGTGCCCACGCACAGCAGTCCCACCAGAGCCGGGCGAAGATCCAGGGCGCCAGTGGCGGCGCGGGCGGCAAGAACAAGAAGACCCGCCGCAAGACGGGCTGACCGCCGGCCGCGCTCTCTCCCGGCGATGCCCTGAAGAGGCCGGACAGGGGGGGGGGGGGGGGGGGGCGCCCCCCGGGGGGGGGCGGCCCCCGCCCCCCCCCCCCACCGCAGCCGCGGCGGGGGGGGCACGCGGCGGCAGCGAGCCACACCACCCCCACAGGGGC
>NZ_JBHYVA010000565.1:0-5683 GCF_042750055.1 Streptomyces sp. NPDC059456 | reverse complement strand
CCGTCGCGCGGCGCCGCGTGGGGCCACCACAACCCGCCCCCCCCCCCGCGCCCCCGCCATGATCCGGGGGGCCACACACCCTGGTGCCCCCCCCGTTCTGGTTGGTGAGTCAGGCTCTGCGTCTCATGCCGCTCGGCGCCAGGGCAGGCGGGAGCGCCGGGAGGGCAGTCCGAGCAGTTCGTGCAGGGCCTTGCCATCGTGGGCCCATTGGCCGAGTCGGTCGCGGTCGACCCAGTGGACTCCGTGGCGGTCGCCCCAGGCCATGGCGTCGCGCGTGAAGGAGCCGTTGGTGACGACGACCGCGTGGTCCGCCCTGTGCGCGGGGCCTGCCGTGCCGTTCACCTCGTACATCACCGACGAGCCGACCTTGCCGCCGACGCGGGTGTGCTTCGCCTGCACCACGAGTCGTCCGAGGGGTACCAGGACGCCGATCACGTCCGCAGCCTGGTCCCCGCCGCGTCCCACCTTCGTGGCCACCCATCCGTCGCGGACGAGGAGGTCGCGCAGCGCGTACTCGAACTGCTGGTCGTCCATTGCGTCCAACTCGGACAAGGTGATGCGCAGGCGAGCCAGCCTCTCGCTGTCCGCGCGGTTCCGGTGGGACCGCCATACCCGGATACAGGCCAAGCCGGTGGCGAGGGCCAGACCGATCAGGATCAGCAGCGGCCAGCTCTCGGCGGCCTTCGCAAGCAGGCGCGATGTGGCCTGTGCCAGGGCGACCGCGAGAGCGAGGGCAACGGCTGCCGCACCCAGGACGTCTGCGGTACTGCGCGGTCGCCACCGGATGCTTCGCCGCCGTCGGGCCGTCACTGCCCGCCCGCTGGCGCGGAGACGCCGGGCTTAGGCGCGGGCTGCTGCTCGGCGGAGCTGTCGTCGAACCCGAAGACCTGGCCCCAGAGCCACACCACCGCGCACAGGCCGGCGATGGCCCAGACGCTCAACCCCTTGGCGGACTTCGGGCCCGGCTTGCGGCGGAGGTGGCTTCGTACGCGCACGTATCCGTCCGGAACCTTCGGCATGCTGAGTCCCTCCCCATCGGTCCGCGCCGTGCGGACCTCCAGTTCGGTTGTAGCGTCGGCTACTGACAGAACCTGATGAACCGTCATGATCGTGTGGGTGGCAAGGGTGCAAGTCGGCCATGTCTTCGGGGGTGCCCGGCCGACTGCACGGCCCGTTGGCCTGCGTCGAGGCTTCGGGCCGTGCGTCACGCTGCGGAAACGCAGGGCGTACCGAATGGCCAGTTCCCGCGGAGCGTGGTCGGTGACGACTGCGCCGGGCGCCGCCCCCCTGGTGAGGTGGCGGCGCTGCGTCTGGTCGACCCCTTGCCGCGCATACTCCCCAGATTCCCCCCATGGGGTCCCTGGGGGCGCGGTCCGTAGTTCGCTTGCGCTAAGTCGATCAAGTTTCTGTGCTGGTTCGCTACAGCCAGTCGCGCTTCTTGAAAATCACGTACAGGCTCGTACAGACCACCGCCATCAGCAGGATCGCGAACGGATACCCCGCCGCCCAGTGCAGCTCGGGCATGGTCTCGAAGTTCATGCCGTAGATCGTTCCCACCAACGTGGGTGCAAACAAGATGGCGGCCCACGAGGAGATCTTCTTGATCTCCTCGTTCTGTTCGAAGCCTGCTTCGGCCAGGGCTCGCATTTCGGCGTTCTGTTGTTGGGAGACCAGGGTGGCGTTGACCGTCAGGATGTCCGTCAGGGCCTGGCGGAAGCCGTCCACGCGTTCGCTGGTGTGGGTGACGTGGTCGGCGACGTCGCGGAGGTAGCGCTGGAGTTCCTCGTCCGTTCCGTACTTCGCGAAGCCGGCCATCAGGGCGTGGAGCATGCCGACCAGGGGGCGGGTGGCGCGTTGGAACTCGACCATTTCGCGGGAGAGTTCGTAGATGCGGCGGGAGACCTCCGGGTCGCCGCGGAAGACCTCCGTCTCGATCTCGTCCATGTCGTTCTGGACTCCCGCGACGACCGGGGCGTACCCGTCGACCACCGCGTCGAGGATCGCGTACAGGGCGGCCTCCGGGCCCAGGGAGAGGAGCTCCGGGGATTGCTCCATGCGGCGGCGGACCGCCGAGAGGTCCGGGGCGGCGCCGTGCCGGACCGTGATCAGGAAGTCCGGGCCGACGAAGACGTGCAGTTCGCCGAACTCGACCTCCTCCGGGGCGTCGAGGTAGCGCGCCGCGCGCAGCACGACGAAGAGGGTGTCGCCGTAGCGCTCCAGCTTGGGGCGCTGGTGGGCTTCGAGGGCGTCCTCCACGGCGAGCTCGTGGAGGTTGAACTCGGCGGCGAGGGAGTGCAGCTCGGGCTCGGTCGGCCGGTGCAGGCCGATCCACGCCATGCCGTCGGGCTGTTCGCGCAGCCGGCGGAAGGTCTCGGCGAGGGTGGCGGGGGAGGCGACGCGCCGGCCGTCGCGGTAGACGGCCGAGTCGATCACGCTGCGGTGGTCCGCGGGCGCGGCCGGAGCCGGCGCCGGCCGGGGGCCGGCCGGTGGTGCGGCGGGGGGCGTGGCGGGCGGGGGCGTGGGGCGGCGCCACCCCGGGCGCTTCCCGGACGGTGAGGGGCGGCGGTCTCGGCGCTCCGGCATCGCAGGTCAGCTCCCGGTCGGACGTGGAAGGACGAGTTGCGGACAGGGGGTGTCCGCAATCGGGGATAGCGTGCTGTCATGGCCTCCAGGACGACGCACAGCGATCCCGTACTCGGTACCCGTTCCCTCAACCGTGCCACGCTCGCCCGCCAGCTGCTCCTGAGCCGCGCCGCGATGTCCGCGGAGGACGCCGTCGCGCACCTGCTCGGACTCCAGGCGCAGAACGTGAAGCCGCCCTACTTCCAGCTGCACGCCCGGCTCGCCGGGTTCCGGCCCGCCGAGCTCGCGGAGCTGATGGAGTCCCGGCGGGTGGTCCGGATGGTCACCATGCGGTCCACCATCCACAGCCACACCGCGCACGACGCGCTGACCCTGCGCCCGCTGGTGCAGGGCGCCCGGGACCGGGAGGTCAGCCACTTCCGCAAGGGCCTGGCCGGGGTGGACCTGGAGCGGCTCGGCGAGCTCGCCCGCGCCTTCGTCGAGGCCGGACCCCGCACCATGGGCGAGATCCGCGAGGAACTGCTGGGGTACTGGCCGGACGCCGATCCGCAGGCCCTGTCCGTCGCCGCGCGCTGCCGGCTCCCGCTGGTCCAGGTCACGCCGCGCGGCGTCTGGGGGCGCAGCGGACAGGTACGGCTCACGACGCTGGAGCAGTGGCTCGGCGGCCGGGCCGCCGCCCCGCAGGTGCCGGCGCAGCAGGCCCTCGACGACGCCGTCCTGCGCTACCTCGGCGCCTTCGGTCCGGCCTCCGTCAAGGACATGCAGGTCTGGGCCGGGCTCACCCGGCTGGGGGAGGCCTTCGCCCGGCTGCGCCCGCGGCTGGCCGTCTTCCGCGACGAGAACGGCGTCGAGCTCTTCGACCTGCCCGACGCGCCCCGGCCCGACGCCGGGACGCCGGCCCCGCCCCGCTTCCTCCCGGAGTTCGACAACCTGCTGCTCTCGCACGCCGACCGCACCCGGGTGATCGCCCCCGAGGCGAAGGGGCGCTCCTGGACGGGGAACCAGGCCCACCGCACCCTCCTCGTGGACGGTTTCCTCGGCGGGCTGTGGCGGCTGGCGGACGGGACGCTCACCGTCGAGCTCTTCGGCGAGCCGTCGAAGACGCAGCGGGACGAAATCGTCGCCGAGGGGGAGCGGTTGATCGCCGGCATGGCGGAGCCGGGCGGCACCGGCCGCGTGCGCTTCGGGTCAATCCGCGGCTGACGCCGCTCTGGTGGCCCGTACGGCGGGCACGGCACGATGCCTTCCATGACGCACAACTTCGCCGAGAACGCCACCGCCGAGTTCCTGGCCGTACGCGATTTCCTGCTCGAACGCCGCGGGGACTACGAAGCCGCCCACGCCGGATTCACCTGGCCGCGGCCCGAGCGCTTCAACTGGGCCCTCGACTGGTTCGACCACATCGCCGCCGGGAACGCCGCCGACGCCCTGCGCATCGTCGAGGAGGACGGCACGAGCCGGTCCGTCTCCTTCGCCGAGCTGTCCGTACGGTCGGACTCCGCCGCCAACTGGCTGCGCGACCAGGGCGTCGCGGCCGGCGACCGGGTCCTGGTCATGCTCGGCAACCAGCGCGAGCTGTGGGAGGTCATGCTCGGCGCGATGAAGCTGCGCGCCGTCGTCATCCCCGCCACCCCGCTGCTCGGCCCGGCCGACCTGCGCGACCGCATCGAACGCGGCCACGTCCGGCACGTCGTCGTGCGGGCCGGGGACGCCGGCAAGTTCGACGAGGTCCCGGGCGCCTACACCCGGATCGCCGCCGGACCCGACGTCCCCACCGGATGGCGGCGGCTGGAGGACATGTACGCGGCCGACGCCCGCTTCACGCCCGACGGCGAGACCCTGGCCACCGACCCGCTGATGCTGTACTTCACCTCGGGGACGACCGCGCACCCCAAGCTCGTGGAGCACACGCACGCCTCGTACCCGATCGGGCACCTCTCCACCATGTACTGGATCGGGCTGCGCCCCGGCGACGTGCACCTGAACATCGCCTCGCCCGGCTGGGCCAAGCACGCCTGGTCCAACCTGTTCGCCCCGTGGAACGCCGGCGCCACCGTCTTCGTCCACAACTACACCCGCTTCGACGCCGAGCGGCTGATGGCGGAGATGGACCGGCACGGCGTGACCACGTTCTGCGCCCCGCCCACCGTGTGGCGGATGCTGATCCAGTCCGACCTCACCAAGCTCCGCACGCCCCCGCGCGAGGCCGTCGCCGCGGGCGAGCCGCTCAACCCGGAGGTCATCGAGAAGGTCCGCGAGGCCTGGGGGGTCACCATCCGCGACGGCTTCGGCCAGACCGAGACCACCCTCCAGATCGGGAACTTCCCGGGGGTCCCCGTCAAGCCCGGCTCGATGGGCCGCCCGGCGCCCGGGTACGAGATCGTGCTGCTCGACCCCGTCACCGGCAAGGAGTCCCCCGACGAGGGCGAGGTCTGCGTCGACCTGCGGCCCCGGCCCGCCGGCGTGATGACCGGCTACCGGGACGACCCCGAGCGCACCGCCGAGGCCATGGCGGACGGGCTCTACCGCACCGGTGACATCGCCTCCCGCGACGAGGCCGGGTACCTCACCTACATCGGGCGTTCGGACGACGTCTTCAAGGCCTCCGACTACAAGATCAGCCCGTTCGAGCTGGAGAGCGCCCTGCTGGAGCACGAGGCCGTCGCCGAGGCCGCCGTGGTCCCGGCGCCCGACCCGCTGCGGCTGGCCGTGCCGAAGGCGTACATCGCGCTCGCCGCCGGGTGGGAGCCGGGGCCGGAGACCGCCCGGGCGTTGTTCGCGCACTCCCGTGCCGTGCTCGCCCCGTACAAGCGGATCCGTCGCATCGAGTTCGCGGAGCTGCCGAAGACCGTGTCCGGCAAGATCCGCCGGGTGGAGCTGCGGGAGCTCACCGCGGCCGGCTCGGGGGCGGAGTACGACGAGGCCGGGCTCGGCTGAGGGAGACCGCCCGGCCCCGGGTCCGCCCTGACGCCGCCCGCGCCGTACCGCCCCGCCCGGCACCGCGCGGGGCGGTACGGGGCGGTACGGCGGCCCGGTGCCGTCCGCCTCCGGATCCGGCGCGGGGCGGCCCCGGAACCTCCGCCCCCGCGCCCCCCCCGAC
>NZ_JBHYVA010000564.1:0-5685 GCF_042750055.1 Streptomyces sp. NPDC059456 | reverse complement strand
GGTAGCGACCGAGGGCGGATTGCAACCGGAGGAGATGCACACACCACCGCGCCGACAGCGCGCCGCACCGCGAAGTTCGCGTAAGCGCTCCCCCAAGCCACCATCCGACAAGCGAGTTCACGTCTGCAGCGTGCGCCTGAACGTCGACGAGAAGACCTTGCTGTCGAGCGCCGCAGCGGCAGCCCGCACGACGCTGCCCGCTTTTCTCGCCCGCAGCGGTATGGCCGCCGCGCACGACCTCGACAACACCGCCGCTGCCATCGCTGGCCATCGCGAGACGGTCTCCGAGCTGTTCGCCGCCCGCCGGCACCTCGGTCGCGTCGGCAACAACCTCAACCAGATCACCCGCGCCATCAACTCCGGTGGCCAGCCCAAAGAACTGGACGCGGTCCTCGCCGCTGTCCGACGGGCCGTGGACCGCGTCGAGGCCGCCACCGACCGCCTGCTGAACCAGCCTTAGGAAGACACCCCCATCATGATCCCCAGGATCCACAAGCGTGGGAAGCGCACCATCGGCCTGCTCGCCTACCTGTACGGGCCGGGCACGCACGAGGAGCACACCGACCCTCACCTGGTGGCTTCCTGGGACGACAACGCCCCCGACCCCGGCCGCGAGGCGCAGGCCACCTTGAAGCAGCTCCAGCGCCTCCTCGACCAGCCCGTGCAGAACGCTGAGGAGGACAGCCGCCCCACCCAGCATGTGTGGCACCTGTCCGTCCGCAACGCCCCCACCGACCGGACCCTGTCCGACGAGGAGTGGGCGGACGTCGCCCGGCGCATGGTTGCCGCCGCCGGGATCGACGACCTGGACCAGGGTGCGGGATGCCGCTGGGCTGCGGTCCGGCACGCCGACGACCACATCCACATCATCGCCACCCTCGTCCGTGAGGACGGCTACAAGCCCGACCTCGACCACGACGCCCAGCGCGTCCAGGACGAAGCCCGCCTCCTGGAGGCCGAACTCGGACTACGCCGCCTCAACCCCGGCGACCGCACCGCAGCCCAGCGGCCCACCAGCGCTGAGCGACACAAGGCCGAGCGCGAGCACCGCGAGCGCACCCCACGCGAGGAACTCCGCGAGACCGTACGCCGCGCGGTGGCCGGCGCCAGAAGCGACTCCGAGTTCTTCGACCGGCTCGCAGCCTCCGGCCTCCTCGTCCGGACGCGAGTTGCACCGTCCGGAGACCTTCTCGGCTACACCGTCGCCCTGCCCGACGACCGGAACAAGGACGGCGACCCGGTGTTCTACTCGGGAGCGAAGTTGGCCCCCGACCTGTCCCTGCCGCGCATCCGCGAGCGCTGGAGCGGTATGCCCGACCAGGCCGAGACCGACGACAGCACGAGGCTGGTGGCAGAACCGGGCCTGTCCAGGCCCGCATCGGCTCGCCGCCGCGCGGCCGGAGCCGTTTGGCAAGCCGTGCTGGTCATCGACCAGGGCGAGGACGGCGCGGTCGCAGCTCAGATCGCCGCAGCCGGAGAGGTCTTGGACGCACTCTCCAAGACCTCCCCGGCCCATACGCGCCGCGAGCTCCGCGGGGCCGCAGCGGCGTTCGAGCGGGCCTCACGGTCGCACGTCCGAGCGGTACGCGACCACGACCAGGCGCTGAGACAGGCCGCCCGCGACCTCTCACACGGCGGGCCGGCCCTGGGCCGTGGCGAGGACGGCGCCACCACGGCGATGGCGATCGACATGCTGTTCTTCCTGGTCACCGCCGCCGCACTGTGGCACGCGAGGAAGGGGCATGCCCAGCAGGCGGCTGCTGCCCAGCAGGCTGCCGAGCACCTCCGGGCCGCGTACTCGAGTGCCGCCGAGAGGCACCTCGGGGCGTTGCACGAACGCGGTCGACGCCTTTCGCTTCCGGTCAGGCGTCGGCACGAAGCCGTCGTGCGACAGGCGCTGCCTGACCTGGCCGAGCAGCTCCTGGCCGAGCCCGGCTGGCCGGCGCTTGCCACCACGCTCGCCGAAGCGGAGGCCGCCGGACATCAGCCAGGTCCTCTGCTGGCCGCCGCCGCAGCCCGCCGCGAGCTGGGCACCGCCGATTCCGTCAGCGACGTCCTGGTGTGGCGCCTCCGCCGCATGGCCGACCTCCCCGCCGATCCGGCCAAGGGCACTCCGTCTGCCGGAGGAGCCGCCTCGCGGCCGACCGGCGCCCGCCCCGCAGCCTCCGAACGGCCCTCCCGCCGCTCGCCGGGACTGTGAACGTTTGTTGAGTAGAACCAGGTCACGCCCCGAGAGAGAGTGTGACCGTACACGCGGACCACGACCCCCGGAGGCGCCCATGTTCCGCAGCAGACGAGGCCCACAGGACGACTCGGTCCGCCAGTTCCAGGCGGAGGCGATGCGCATCGCCGCCGCCGCGCAGGAACCAGCCCACGAGGATGCGGTCCCCCCGGCCGGTGCGGCCAAAACCGACTCGGTGGAGATACGTGTCGACCTGTGCGTGCCGGCGCCGGACCAGTTGGCCGGCACGATGATGCGCTACTGGGCGCCGCTGTCCATGGACGGTGAGGTGGTCAGCTGCAACGAGTGCGGGGCGTACCGAGACTGGCTGGTGCTGAACAGCGGTGATCGCGTGTGGGTTCGCTGCCGCAGCGGCCACGAGGTGCTCGTGCCCGGTCTCGACGGTGATTGGTACGCACGGAACTCGGGCCCGATCGAAGGGGTCTTCGGCAGTCGGGAAGAGGGACTGACGTCCTTCGGGTACGACGGCACGTTCGCCGGCGCGATCCTCTGACCTCGCAGTTCGGCATCATCCCCGGCGGTGGCGGGATCATCGGGACGTAATCGACGGGATCGTGTTCAAGCGGACACTGACGGGGGTGATCGCCTCCTCTTGCGGGCCGCCATCACACAGTCGAGCATGGAGGTGAGGACAGGGCAAGGTGACTCGAAATGGGCATCTTCAAGTGCCACAAACCACCCCCCTTGCCCCCGCCATTGCCGCAACGTCCACGGTTGCAGTGGTCCCAGCCGGGGCCCTATGGCCTGACGCAGGCGCGACAGACGATGGCGGGCGGGGCAGCCGCTCTACTGGCAGGCTTTTCCATCGCTTTCATCGGAGTGATCGCCCAGGCACCGACCTCAATACGTTGGCCCGGTTGGTCGCTATTGCTGCTCACTCTGGCCTCAGCAATGCTTGTCGCCTGCGTGACATGCGGCTTCTGGGCCCGGGCTTACATGTACTCCCATCAGGAGATCGTGGAGTGGCGCCCAGAGCCCTGGGAACCCTGGGAAGCTGAGGCGCTGCGCCATGAGCAGGAAGAGGCAGGCAAACAAGGCAGCGCCTGGGAAGACCGCGCAGAATGGACCTACCACCTCGGCATCGTTCTGCTGGCTATCGGTGTAGGGCTCGTACTTGCCCCCCCAGACACTGCACAGGAGATAGGACCGCGGTGGGCGGCCTCCGCAATAGCCTTCACGGCCGGCCTCTTTCAAGGAGCATGGGGCATATGGGCCTGGTATGACAATCGAGCTAAGGGAGGCGTCGCGCATGAAGAATAGGAGCGACGCCAAGAACCCGGGAACAAGCGGTAAGCGGCCGACACCTAAGGACATGGCAGCTCTCATCGAAAGGGGAAGATGCAAGCCGCACAAGTTGATGCTCCCATGTCCACTCTGCAAGGCAGGCCGCTAACGCCTCACGACCCAGGGGTAGGTGCCCAGTCCCGTGCCGTGCGGGTGAGGAGGTGATGAGATAGCTGACGCCCAGTGTCTACCGCCGCCGTGAAGAATTTAGTGACGCTCGTCTCTGCCGCACTAGCCCGGACTTCGCCCTTGCCGGCACCCAGTTGATCGCCGTTGGGAGCCGCCTGCCGCAGCAGATCACCTACGCGCACGCCCCGCCCGCTAAGCGCGGATGGGGCGAATTACAGCTGCGCTGGGTGTACCGCGCCACCAGCGGAACTCGGCAATCGGTTCTCGCTCATGGCCACCAGTCAGGGCATGTATCTCACCGTGAGGCAACTTTCGGAGACGGCTGGGAGGCTTCGACGAGCGACCGGTGCCGGGGATACGAGCGACTCAGCGAAGGCACCGACGAGATCCTGCGGCGCCGAATGACTGAACGCCGCACACCACAGGTACGGCCTTCCCAACTCGGGCTGCGACCAGACCATCCAGCCGGGTAGATCCGGGCGGGGGTCCTGGTCCTCGATCCCGGTAGGAACAACCGCCCAGGACCAGCATGAGGTCATCGGGGCGTCCCAGAACGTGTGCTCCGGGTCGTCGGCATCAGGCGCCCAGTCCGCAGCTGCAAGGAATTGCGTGACCGCATCGATCCCGTCGAGGCCCCACGCAGGCTCCTTCCTCGTGTCCAGCGCGAGCACGAAGGCCGTGAGCGCTTCGTGGGGGATGCCGGCAGTGAAGTACGCCCTCCATGCCGCGACGCTGCGGTCGGGGGCCTCGCGTGCGGAGATTTCCCAGGCGATGGGGAGGTCACCCAGGCCGGTGGTCAGCGGGTCGGCCAGTACCCACTCAGCACTTCGGAGCTGGTCCGGGCTGGAGTAGAAGAACGACTTGTGTGCCGTCGTCCAGCATGACCAGTCGGAACCCGTCAGGGCGTGCCCGACGGCCTCGGCGAGGTCTCCGTCATCCCCGGCCAAGTGCCGAGGGCTGGCCCAGAGCCAGCCGGTGCGGGGGTTGCTCGGTTCGGACGGGGTGTGGGAATACAGGGACGCCTCCAGGGGCTCGGTGACCGGTCATGCCGGCCCTGCGGATCGGCGTGCTGCGAGACGGCTGAGGGAGGCAGTGACCGTGGGCGGGTGCCAGGTCAGGGCCTGCGCGATAGCGGGCGGAAGGATCTCGCCCTGCTCGGCTTCGCCGAGGAAGACGACCTGGCCGTCTCGTCCGTCGCGGGCTGTGACGATGTCGCCGGCGAAGTGGACATGCGGAAACTCGGGGTTGATCGCGAGGAAGAACTGCGCGTCCCGGTCACAGGACGAGAGACGGTCGATGATGTCGCCAACGGTCACGGCGCGATGGGTCTGCGATTGCACTGCTGCTCCTTCTGGACGCGCCGAGGCACACCACGGCGCCGGACGTGGGACAAGGGGAGGAGGCGTCGGGCAGGGATCGGGGGCCGGTCCTGGCCGGCGCTGCGCGTCAGATACGCCGGGAGGTGGCGAGTACGGTCTCGACGGCGGCGGCCACGACGGCAGCGGGGGTCTCGGTGCTGAACCTCGCCTTGTAGCCGTGCACGGTGGCTGTGCCGGTGACGGCGATCACCCAGCCGACATCGGGGTCGCCGGGGCGGCCCTCGGGAAACCAGCCGAGGTAGAAGCTTCCGTCCTTGCTGGCGACGTGCGCATCGGCTCGGTCGTCGACGACCAGGTTGAAGTCCTCGGCGGTGAAGCGGTCGATGACCTGGGTGGGGTGTCCGCGGCCGAGGAGCCACGTGCGGATGCGCAGGGCCTCGATCGTGGTGGAGAAGCCGGGCTGGTCGCCGGCGTGTGTCATGGGCGGCTCCGTGCTAGGAAGGGCCAGGAAGACACCCACTTTGGCATGCACCTGCGATCGTGTTCCAGCGTGTGAGGCGCTCTGTCGCTCTGCCGTCAGCGATCTCCCCGAGAAGGGGTGCTCCGGTCGGGACGGACAGCACAAAGCGGGGGGGGGGGGGGCGCGGGGGGGGGGCCCCCCCCGTGGGGGGGGGGTTGTGTGGGGGTGCGCGGGGCGGGGGGGGGGGGTGT
>NZ_JBHYVA010000563.1:0-5699 GCF_042750055.1 Streptomyces sp. NPDC059456 | reverse complement strand
GCCGGGGGGGGGGGGGGCGGGGGGCGCGCCGGCCCCCCCGGGCCCCGCCCCCGCCCCCCCCGGCGGCCCGGCCGCCCCCCCCCCGCCCCCCGCAGGGGCCGTCAGTTGTGCCGGATGAGTGATTCGACGAGTCCGGAGCGGGTGTTGGGGAAGTCCATGGGGACGATCCCGAGCCCGGTCCGGCCGGCCAGCTCCCCGCCGTCGACGAAGGCGTGGACCTGCGGGTTCAGCCGGTCGGAGTTCCAGCGCGGCGGCATGTAGGCGGCGGTGCTGACGTAGTTCACGAAGAGCTTGCCGGGCTGCTGGACGGCCTTGCGGAACTGGTCCTCGATCCGGCCGCGCTTGGCGAACGGCTCGGTGTTGTAGTCGTCCTGGATGTCGAAGACGTTGCCGTCGCCGTAGTGCAGTCCGGGCAGGCCGCCGTTGTCGGCGAGGAGGACGACCTTGCCGCGGGCCTGGCCCAGGGTGGGCAGGGTGTCGGCGATCCGGAAGAGCGGGCGCCAGCCGCGGTGGTCGAGGTAGTCGTCGAAGACCGCGCGGAAGGTGGCGTCGCTCTCGCCCGAGTACTCCTGTTTGACGCGCATCAGCACGGTCTCGGAGGGGTGCGCGGCGAGGAAGTTCCAGCAGGCGACGAGGACGTCACCGAACATCAGGTCCTGGAAGAAGGCCGCGTGGTGGATGGCGAAGGAGCCGCCCGTGACGCGGCAGCGGACGTCGAGGAAGCGGATGCCCGAGTCGAGCTGCTGGGCGATCGAGGTGTTCTGGCAGGCGACGTAGAGGCCGCCCTTGGTGGCGCCGGAGTCGTGCGTGCCGGGGATGGTCATGCGCTGCAGGGCCGTGGAGTCGCCGAGTCCGGCCATCCAGTCCTGCGTGCCGAGCGCCCGCGCGGCGGAGCCCCTCGCCGCGGCCCGGGTCGCCACGGCCTGTGCGGCGGCCGGGGCGGCCGTGCCCAGCCCGACCGCGGCGGCGCCCGCGCCCGCCGCCAGTGCCCCGGTCAGGAACCTCCGTCGGTCCAGTGCCATGCCCGCCCCTTCGTCCGCAGTCCGGTCGTCCGGCCATCGTGGCCGGACCGGATTATGGCGTGCGGAGCACGGGGTTACTACCCATCGGTACGGGTCGGTTCGTCGAGCAACTCGGCCATGGCGCGAAGCCCTTGGGCGAGTTCGCGGCCCGTCGGCGCCCGTTCGGGGTCGGTCAGCACCTGCACCATCACCCCGCTCAGCAGCGCGATGTGCACCGACCCGAGGGCCCGTACGTCCTCCTCGGCGACCGCGTCCTCGGGGACCCCGCGCAGCTGGGCGGCCACCATGCGACGGGACCGGCGCTGGCCCTCGGCGAGGGTCGCGAGCAGCTCGGGCGAGGACTGGGCGTGGACGAAGGCCTCCACGGAGGCGGTCCAGAGCCAGCGCATGTCGCCGAAGTCGCGGATCTTGCGGTCCCAGGTGTCGGCGTAGCGCTCCTCGGTGGTGTCGCCCAGGCCGGCGAGGCGGCCGGAGCCGGCGGCCCACTCGTCCATGGCGGCGAAGAGGGCGAGGTTGAGCAGGGCCTCGCGGGAGCCGAAGTGGTAGCCGATCGCGGCCATGCTCACGTTCGACGCCGAGGCGATGTCGCGCACGGTCGTGCGGAGGTACCCCTTCTCCTCCAGGCAGCGGCGCGCTCCGGCCAGCAGGTCCTCGCGATTTCCCATGCCGGGATCGTATCCGCGCCCCTTTTTAGGCAACCGCCCAAGACGAACGTATTGCGCGCTTGCCCAAATCCTGTCAGGCTCAGTACGTCACGCCACCGCAGGACACACAGGGGAGAGCTGAACCATGCGCCACACGCTGACGATCAACGGCCGCGCACTGTCGTACCTGGACTTCGGCGGCCCGGGCCGCCCGCTGCTCGCCCTGCACGGGGGCATGTCCGAAGCCATGGCCTTCGCCGGCCTCGCCGACGCCCTCGGCGACGCGTGGCGGGTCATCGCCCCCGACCAGCGCGGCCACGGCGACTCCGACCGGGCCGCCGACTACAGCCGCGCGGGATACGTCCGCGACGCCGTCGCCCTGCTCGACCACCTCGGCCTCGACGCCCCCGTCGCACTCCTCGGCTACTCCCTCGGCGGGCTCAACGCCGTCCACCTGGCCGCCGCGCACCCCCACCGCGTCTCGGCGCTCGTCAACGCGGACGCCGCCGTGGAGATCAACCCCGGGGCCGGCGACTGGACGGACTTCCTCCGGGCCATGCGGTACACCGCGCCCACCCGCGAGGAACTCCTCGCCGCGGCCGGGCCGGTGGGCGCGCAGTTCGTCGGGCAGGCGCTGCGACCGCTGCCCGACGGCGGCTGGCGGCTGCCGTTCCACCCGCAGGACATGCTCGACTCCGTCGAGGCCTGCCGCGGCGACCACTGGGACGCCTGGCTCGCGGGCGACTGCCCCGCGCTGCTGATCCACGGCACCCGCAGCACATCGCTCCCGCAGAGCCAGGCCGACGCCATGACCGCCCGGCGGCCGGGGACCTCGTACACGCCCCTGGACGGGGACCACTTCGTGCCGTTCACGGACCCGGAGGGCTTCCACAAGGCCGTCGGCGCCTTCCTGGCCGGCCTCTGAGGACCCCCGGCCGGGGGAGCCCGGGGAACGCCGAAGGGGCGGCGGGCCGGACGGCCCACCGCCCCTTCGGGCGTGCTCCACGCAGGTGGTGCGGGTACTGCGGTACTGCGGGTACTACGGGTTACTTGACGACGGTGATGCGGTCCGTCGCCGGCGGGGCGATCGGCGCGGCCGCCGTCGACTTCGCCAGGTAGGCGTTGAAGGCCTCCAGGTCGGGCACGCCGACCAGCTTGTTCTTGTGGTCCTTCAGGACGGTGAAACCGTCACCGCCGCCCGCGAGGAACTCGTTCATCGCGACCCGGTAGGTCTTGGCGGGATCGATCGCCGCGCCGTTCAGCTTCACCGAGTCCACGACGATGCGGTCCACACCCGTCTTCGTCATGTCCAGGGTGTACGTGAAGCCCTTCGACACCTGGAGGATCTTCGGGTTCGGGCCGTTGACCGTCCCGCTGACCTGCTGCTGGAGCGCGGTGATCAGCTGCGCGCCGGTCAGGTCCACCACGTTCATCAGGTTGTTGAACGGCTGGACCGTGTAGGACTCGCCGTACGTCACGACGCCGTCGCCCTCGCCACCCGCGGCCTTGTAGGCCAGGTCGGCACGGATGCCGCCCGGGTTCATGATGGCCAGCTGCGCGCCGCCCTTGGCCGCCGGGGCCGTGGCCTCCAGCTGCGCGTCGGCGATCAGGTCGCCGAGCGGCTTCTCGGGCGCCTCGGAGCCGCGGCCCGCGATGTCCGCCGAGATGTAGCCCATCGGACGGCTCGCGACCGGAGCGGCCAGCGCGTTCCAGCGGGTGATCAGCTCGGTCATGTCCGGGGCCTTGGGCACGTCCCGCGTGACGGCCTTGGTGACCGGCTTGGGCGCGAGGGCCGCGGTGCGGACGATGTCCTTGGTCTGGCGGTCGTACGTCAGCGTGGTGTCCGTGAACGCGCGGCCGTAGGAGGCGGCCGAGGTCACCATGCGCGGGTTGCCCGCCGGGTCCGGGATGTTGCAGGCGTACGCCTGGTGCGTGTGGCCGGTCACCAGCGCGTCGACCTTCGGGTCGATGTTCTTCGCGATGTCCACGATGGCGCCCGAGACGCCGGCGCCGGCACCCGGGACGTTGCAGTCGTAGTTGTACGCGCCGCTGGCGGGCAGGCCGCCCTCGTGGATCAGCGCGACGATCGACTTCACGCCCTGCTTGTCCAGCTCGGCGGCGTACTTGTTGATCGTCTCGACCTCGTCGCCGAACTTCAGGCCCTTGACCCCGTCGGCGGTCACGACGTCCGGCGTGCCCTCCAGGGTGACGCCGATGAAGCCGATCTTCACGTCCCCCTTCTTCCAGATGAAGGTCGGGTTCAGCAGCGGACGCTTGGTCTTCTCGTCCGTGACGTTCGCCGCGAGGTACTTGTACTCGGCGCCCGTGTACTCCTTGCCGTACTCGAAGCAGCCGTCGACCGGGTGGCAGCCGCCGTACGCCATGCGGCGCAGCTCGGTCTTGCCCTCGTCGAACTCGTGGTTGCCGACGCTGCTGACGTCGAGCTTGAGCTTGTTGAGCGCCTCGACGGTGGGCTCGTCGTGGAAGAGACCGGACAGCATCGGGCTGCCGCCGATCATGTCGCCGGCCGCCGCCGTGACGGAGTACTCGTGACCCTTGCGGGCCTCGCGCAGGCTGGTCGCCAGGTACTCGACACCACCGGCGGGTATCGCCTTCGTGGTGCCGTCGGCCTGACGCTCGGTCACGGTGCCGGACGAGCCCTGCGGCGGCTCCAGCGTGCCGTGGAAGTCGTTGAACGACAGCATCTGCACGTCGACGGTGCGGCTCTTGCCGGCACCGCCACCACTCGCGGCACCGGCCGGCAGTGCGGCGGCGACCATGGCTCCGGCGCCGGCCGTGACGGCGAGGGCGGCGAAGGTCAACCGGCGGGCTCGGCGGTGCCGTTGTGGCGTCGCTGACATGTAGTCCCCTTTTGGACAGCGGTGAAACTTGGGAGGTCTGCCGCAGCCTATGGTCAACGCGCGTAGCACGACAGGGGGTACCGGGTATCGAGCTGGTTACACGCAGAAGACGGACCGCCGCCGCCCACGGTCGTAGGCTCGACACATGACTGACGACGCAGCAGCGGCCCTGGAGCCGGGACGCCAGATCCAGACCCTCGACGAGCTGACGGAGGAACAGGCCGTCGCGGTGCTCACCCTCATCGACGAGGCGGCGCGCACCGACGGCACCACCGCCGTGTCCGAGCAGGGCCGCCTCCGGCTGCGCGGCGGGCGCCGCGAGGGGATCCGGCACTTCCTGCTCACCGAGAAGGGCCGGCTCGCCGGATACGGACAGCTGGAGGACACCGACCCGGTGGAGGCCCCCGCCGCCGAACTCGTCGTCCACCCGGCGCTGCGCGGCCGCGGCCACGGGCGGGCGCTGGGCTCGGCCCTGCTCGCCGCTTCCGGCAAGCGGATCCGGGTCTGGGCGCACGGAGGCAAGTCCGCGGCCCGCCACCTCGCACAGGTCCTCGGACTCACCCTGTTCCGGGAACTGCGCCAGCTGCGCCGCCCGCTCGGCCCCGACGCACCCCCGCTGCCCGAGGCGGTCCTGCCGGCCGGGGTGACCGTACGCACCTTCGTGCCCGGCCAGGACGACACGGCCTGGCTCGCGGTGAACGCGGCCGCCTTCGCCCACCACCCCGAACAGGGCTCACTGGACCAGCGGGACCTGAACGACCGCATCGCACAGCCCTGGTTCGACCCCAAGGGGTTCTTCCTCGCCGAGCGGGACGGGGAGCTGATCGGCTTCCACTGGACGAAGGTGCACGCCGAGGAGCGCCTCGGCGAGGTGTACGTGCTCGGCGTCCGGCCCGGAGCCCAGGGCGGCGGCCTCGGCAAGGCCCTCACCGCGGTCGGCCTGCACCACCTGGCGGGGGCCGGCCTGCCCACGGCGATGCTCTACGTCGACGCCGACAACCCGGCGGCCCTGGCCGTCTACGAGGGCCTCGGCTTCAGCACGCACGAGGTGGACCTGATGTACCGCACCGAAAGCTGACCCGCCCCGGGCCGGGCGGCCCGGCCCGGCGGGCGGCCCGGCCCATCCCCCGTCCCGCCGCCCCGGCCCGCCGCCCCGGCCCGTCCCCCAACCC
>NZ_JBHYVA010000562.1:0-5702 GCF_042750055.1 Streptomyces sp. NPDC059456 | reverse complement strand
CGGCGCGGGTGCCCCCGGCCCCCCCCTGCCCCACCCCCCCCCCGCCCACCGCCCACCTGGAGGCCAAGGTCGACGCCGCCATGGGCAGCGGCCGGACCACCACCGTGTGGCTGTTCGACGCCACCATCGCCGGATACCTCGGCATCGTCCTCGCCGCCGTCCTGCTCTTCGGCGTCCTCTACGAGGTGCTGCCCACCGCCCGCTGGGGCCGGACCCCGGGCAAGAAGCTCCTCGGCGTGCGCGTGCTGTCCGCCGCCACGCTGCGCCCGCCCACGTTCGGCGCGGCCCTGCGCCGCTGGCTGGTGTACGCGTTCCTCGGGCTCCCCGGCAGCCTCTGGTGCCTGGGGGACGGGCCCCGCCGCCGGGCCCTGCACGACCGGGCGGCCGGGACGTACGCGGCCCGCTGAGGCCCGCCCGGGGCGCGGGCCGGCAGTCGCCGGGGGCCCCGTACCCCGAACGGACGCCGTCCCGTTGCGGGGTCGCCGGAGCCGGGTTCGACTCGGGCCATGAGTACCGATCAGCCGCCGCCGGGCGGGCAGCCCGAGGACGACCCGTTCCGGAAGAGGCCCCAGGAGCCGACGCCTCCGTCGGGCGGTTCACCGTACGACCGGCCGCCGGGCGGCCAGCCGCCCCCGCCGCCGGGAGGCCCGTACGGCGGTGCGGGCGCAGGCGCGGGTGGCGGCGGATACCCGCCCCCGCCGCCCCCGCCGCCCGGAGGCCCGTACGGCGGCAGCGGCGGCTACGGCATGCCCGATCCGCTCGCCGGCATGCCCCCGCTGGCCGACTTCGGCAAGCGGCTCGCCGCGCGCATCATCGACGTGATCATCGTGGCGATCCCGCTGTTCCTGATCCAGCTGGCGTTCGGCACGAACCGGTACGTGGTCGAGACGAACAAGGGCGAGGACGTCAGCGAGGTCTTCACCAAGTCGTACAGCGGCACCGGCCTGATCATGACGCTGATCTCGATCGTCCTGTACGTCGGCTACGACTGGTGGTTCACCAGGAAGGACGGCCGGACCATCGGCAAGAAGGCGATGGGCCTGCGGGTCGCGATGCTCAACGACGGCAGCGTGCCGCAGTCCGGTCCCGCCCTGTCCCGGGCCGCGGTGCTCTGGCTGCCGACGCTGATCTGCTGCTTCTGCCTGTGGCCGCTCGCCCTGATCGTGTCGATGCTCGTGGACAAGCCGTACAAGCAGGGACTTCACGACAAGGTGGCCAAGACCGTGGTGGTGAGCGCCGCCTAGGCCGGCAGGCCCCGGCGGCGGGCCCTAGCGGCGGGGCAGTACCGGCTGTTCGACGGCGGCCGTCCGGGGTTCCGGTACCCGGGCGGCCGCCGGCGCGTCCGCGGGGACCGGCCCGGACACGGCTCCGGGCATGGTTGCGGGAGTGGTTCCGGAAGTGATTTCGGCAACACCGGCGGAAACGGCGGGGGTACGCGCGGTGGACGCGGCGGCCTCGCCGGGCGCCGCGTGGCGGCCGCGGCGGCGGGGGTTCGCCGCGGTGAGCGCGACGAGCAGTCCGAGGGCCAGGGCGGCGGTGGCGATGACGGCGATCCCGCGCCCCGTGCTCGTCTGCGAGAGCAGCAGCATGGCGATCGTCGACACGACTACGGTGGCGGACCCGTAGAACAACTGGGCGGCAGTCGGACGCGGCATGGCGATTTCCGTCCTCAAGGCGGGGAGGGGAGTCTGCTCAACTGGGTCGTCAACTAGGTCGCGCGGCAAGAGACTCTACGTCGGGGGGATTCCCGGGCGGAACCGCCGGTAAGCGTGACCTAACCCACGGTGCCCGGAGCACGGGGGGCGCACGGGTTCATTCCCCGTCCCACGATGTGGTCAGGACGCGCCCTTCGTCCCGTATGGCAGAGGAACGTCCGGATAGCGGAACTCCCTGACCGCATAGTGCAGTTGTAAGGAAGAAGTCAAGGTCTGTCTTTTCTTTAGACTCTCCGGTCAAATGTCGTCACTTGAGACGCGCGCCGCGCGGAACCCCCCGCTCCTATGGAGACGTTCCGACCTGTGTCGCGGCCGCGGGAGGGGAACGACATCAAGTGACCAGCAATTCCAGCCGTCGACGAGTGCTGCGCAGCGCAGCCGTCGGGGTGACCCTGGCCGCAACCGCGGTTTCCGGCGCCTTCCTCGTCACCGCCCAGGCCTCTGCAGCGCCGTCGACCGCGGCCCCCGTGGAGCGCCAGGACCCGACCGCTCCCTCCAAGGAGCAGGTCCAGCACAACCTGAAGGGCCCGTTCAGCGACCAGCAGGCCCAGGCCCGCGAAGCAGCCATCGACCAGGTGCTGAGCGGCAAGAAGACCGTCGAGCAGCGCGGCGCCTCCAAGGTCGTCAAGCTCGACGACAAGAAGTACGTCGAGCTCGGCCGCGAGAAGACCGACAAGATCTTCACGATCCTCGTCGAGTTCGGCGACCAGGTCGACAACACGACCATGTTCGACCCGGACGGTCCCGACGGCCCCAAGCCGGCGGTCCCGAAGTACGGCGGCACCCCCGGTCCGCTGCACAACACGATCGCCCAGCCCGACCGTGCGCAGAACAACAGCACGGCCTGGCGCAAGGACTTCAGCCGCGACTACTTCCAGGACCTGTACTTCGGTACCGGCAAGGGCAAGGACTCGCTGAAGACCTACTACGAGAAGACCTCCTCGGGTCGCTACTCGGTCGACGGCCAGGTCGCCGACTGGGTCAAGATCCCGAACAACGAGGCCCGTTACGGCTCCAACTACTGCGGCCAGACCAACTGCGCCAACGTGTGGGACACCGTCCGCGACGGTGTCAACGCGTGGGTCGACGCCCAGAAGAAGGCCGGCAAGTCCGACGCCGAGATCAAGGCCACGCTGGCGCAGTACGACCAGTGGGACCGCAACGACTACGACGGCGACGGCAACTTCAACGAGCCCGACGGCTACATCGACCACTTCCAGATCGTCCACGCGGGCGAGGACGAGTCGGCCGGTGGCGGTGCCCAGGGCACCAACGCCCTGTGGGCGCACCGCTGGTACGCCTACGGCACCGACAAGGGCAAGACCGGCCCGGCGAACAACAAGGCCGGCGGCACCCAGATCGGCGACACCGGCATCTGGGTCGGCGACTACACGATGCAGCCGGAGAACGGCGGCCTCGGCGTCTTCGCGCACGAGTACGGCCACGACCTCGGTCTGCCGGACCTCTACGACACCTCCGGTGGCGGCGAGAACTCGGTCGGTTTCTGGTCCCTGATGTCGGCCGGTTCCTGGCTCGGCGAGGGCAAGGACTCCATAGGCGACATGCCGGGCGACATGACCGCCTGGGACAAGTTCCAGCTGGGCTGGCTGAACTACGACACGGCCAAGGCCGCGACGAAGTCCACCCACAAGCTGGGTGTGTCGGAGTACAACACCAAGGACAAGCAGGCGCTGCTCGTCGAGCTGCCGAAGAAGCAGGTCAAGACGGACATCGTCGCTCCCGCCGAGGGCTCCTCGCAGTGGTGGAGCAACATGGGTGACGACCTCTCGAACACCCTGACCCGCACGGTCGACCTGTCCGGCAAGAAGTCCGCCGCACTGTCCCTCAAGGGCTGGTGGGACATCGAGAAGGACTACGACTACCTCTACACCGAGGTGTCCACCGACGGCGGCGCCACCTGGACCGTCCTGGGCGGCACCGCGGGCGGCAAGGCCATCCCGGCCGACGCCGCGGGCAACGCCGGTCTGACCGACGTCTCCGGTGGCTGGCAGGACCTGAAGTTCCCGCTCGACGCCTACGCCGGCAAGAAGATCGACCTCCGCTTCCGCTACGCGACGGACGGCGGCGCGGGCGGCAAGGGCTTCACCGCCGACGCCCTCGCGATCACCGCGGACGGCCAGACCCTGTTCACCGACGGCGCCGAGAACGGCGACAACGGCTGGACCGGCAAGGGCTTCTCCCGCGTCGGTGCCGGGTTCACCAAGGAGTACCCGCAGTACTACATCGCGGAGAACCGCCGCTACGTCTCGTACGACTCCACCCTCAAGGTGGGCCCGTACAACTTCGGCTGGGCCAACTCCAAGCCGGGCTGGGTCGAGCACTACCCGTACCAGGACGGCCTGCTGATCTGGCTCTGGGACAAGTCCCAGAAGGACAACAACACCAGCCAGCACCCGGGCTCCGGTCTGATCCTTCCGATCGACGCCAACGCCAAGCCGATGAAGTGGTCGGACGGCACCCTGCTGCGCAACAAGATCCAGCCGTACGACGCGACGTTCAGCGCGTACTCGACGGACGCGTTCACCCTGCACAAGAACGGTGAGTCGCTGTTCCTGAAGCCGAAGCCCGCGAACCTGGTCTTCGACGACCACAAGGGCAAGTACTACTACGACGAGAACCCGACCGGTTCGGTGAAGGTCACTGACACCAACACCAAGATCAAGATCGCGAAGGAGACCTACGACGGTCTCCAGATGACGGTCGAGGTCGGTCCCGCCGCCAAGTAATTCGGCAAACTTGCAGGTCAAAGCATGATCGGCCGTCGCCCCCTAGCGGGCGGCGGCCGATCGCGTTTAGATGCGGGTGCGAGTTTTCTTATTGACGGGGGAGCTGAAGATCATGCCAGGTGGAGGTTTCGTCAGATTGCCGGGCGGCAGCGTGGTGGTCGCGCTCACGCTGCCGCGGCCGTGCGGCGAGGGCGGAAACGTCCGCGTGCTGGTCCACGCCGTGAACCGGGCCCGCGCCCTGACCAGGCTGCGGAACCTCGGGATGCGGGCCGTGTACCTGCGCGGCAACGCACAGCCGCCGACGCCGGACGAGGTCACGGCCGTCCTGCACCATCCGGACGGCCTGCTGTGGCGCGGCGCCCCGGACCGGGCCCAGGAGCTCTGGCACCCGATCCGGACCCTGCTGGGCCACTGAGCCCCGCCGTCCGGCCCGGCCCGGACCGGGCTCGGACGGGGCCCTCACACCCTCGGACGGGGCCATCACGGACCCGGCCCGCACGGACCCCGACCCGGCCCGCACGGACTCGGGTCGGGTCCGTCGCCCGGCGGGTCCGTCACGGGCCCTGGCGGGGGCCCTCGCCGACGAGCGCGACCCCGGCCGAGCGGAGCTCGTCCGCCGCCCGTGCGGCGGTGTGGGGGGCCACGGCGGCCGTCAGGTCCAGCAGCACGCGCGTGGTGAACCCGGCACCGGCGGCGTCGAGGGCCGTGGCCCGCACGCAGTGGTCGGTGGCGATCCCGACGACGTCGACCTCGGTGACCTGCCGGTCGCGCAGCCACTGGGCGAGCGGGGTGCCGTTCTCGTCGGCGCCCTCGAACCCGCTGTACGCGGCCTCGTACGCGCCCTTGTCGAAGACGGCGGCGACGGCACCCGAGGCGACCGCGGGCGCGAAGTTCGGGTGGAACCCGACGCCCTCGGTGCCGGCGACGCAGTGCACCGGCCAGGAGGTCTCGTAGTCCGGCTCGGCCGGTGCGTGCGCGAAGTGCGGACCGGGGTCGACGTGGTGGTCACGGGTCGCGACGACGTGCCGGTAGCCGGCCGTCGCCTGCCCGATGAGCTCGGTGATCGCGGCGGCGACGTCGGCCCCGCCGGAGACCGCCAGGCTGCCGCCTTCGCAGAAGTCGTTCTGTACGTCGACGACGATCAGTGCGCGGTGCATTTCGCGTGCCCTTCGGTTGTCGTGGTTGCCGCTGCGCGGGCTCTTCCCCCGCCCCGCCCCTTCCCGAAACCGGGGGTGCCACC
>NZ_JBHYVA010000561.1:2078-5744 GCF_042750055.1 Streptomyces sp. NPDC059456 | reverse complement strand
GGGACCCTGTGGGAGAGTAGGACGCCGCCGAACAATCATTGTGGGAAAGCCCCGCACCAGCCCTTATGGGTTCGGTGCGGGGCTTTTCTGCGTTCTGGGGCGGTGCGTGTTCCTGTAGGGTCAGGAGGCATCGTTCGTACGTTCAACAGTGGAGGCCCCCGGGTGGAGGTCCAGGAGACTCGGGTTCAGACGGACCGAATTTTCACCATTCCGAACATCCTGAGCATGGCTCGCCTCGCCGGCGTACCCCTGTTCCTCTGGCTGATTCTGGAGAAGCACGACGGGTGGGCCCTGGCGGTCCTCATGCTCAGCGGGGTCAGCGACTACCTCGACGGGAAGCTGGCACGGCGCTGGAATCAGATCAGCAGCCTCGGGCGGCTGCTGGATCCCGCCGCGGACCGGCTCTACATCCTCTCCACGCTCTTCGGCCTGACCTATCGAGACATTCTGCCGCTGTGGGTCGCCGGAGCCCTGCTGGCCCGTGAGCTGATGCTGCTGGTGATGGTCTGGATCCTGCGCCGGCACGGGTATCCGCCGCCGCAGGTCAACTTCCTCGGCAAGGCCGCGACCTTCAACCTGATGTACGCCTTCCCGCTGCTGCTGCTCAGTGACGGTACGGGTTGGTTGGCCTGGATGGGGGCAGTTTTCGGATGGGCGTTCGCCGGATGGGGTACAACCCTCTACTGGTGGGCAGGAATCCTTTACGTGGTGCAAGTCCGCCGGATCGTGAAGGCGGACACCGCGGCCGATTGAGCTCGCTCGGCGCCCGGCTGACGCGGAAGAGTTGCGGAGTCACCGTCCGGGACGGGTGAGGTCGGCGAGAACGTCGTCTCTCAAGGAGGACTCTTCCGACATGAAGGCCGTCGTGATGGCCGGTGGTGAAGGCACACGCCTTCGCCCCATGACCTCGAGCATGCCCAAGCCGCTCCTGCCGGTGGCCAACCGGCCGATCATGGAGCACGTGCTCAGGCTGCTCAAGCGGCACGGGCTCAGCGAGACCGTGGTCACCGTCCAGTTCCTGGCGTCACTCGTCAAGAACTACTTCGGTGACGGCGAAGAGCTCGGAATGGAGCTCACCTATGCCAACGAGGAGAAGCCACTCGGCACTGCCGGCAGTGTGAAGAACGCCGAGGAGGCCTTGAAGGACGACGCTTTCCTCGTCATTTCCGGCGATGCGCTCACCGACTTCGACCTCACCGACCTCATCCGCTTCCACAAACAGAAGGGCGCACTCGTCACGGTGTGCCTGACCCGGGTGCCGAACCCGCTGGAATTCGGCATCACCATCGTGGACGAGGAAGGCAAGGTGGAACGCTTCCTCGAGAAACCGACGTGGGGGCAGGTGTTCTCGGACACCGTCAACACCGGTATCTACGTGATGGAGCCCGAGGTCTTCAATTACGTGGACCCGGATGTTCCGGTCGACTGGTCCGGCGATGTCTTCCCTCAGCTGATGAAGGAAGGCCGGCCGATCTACGGGTACGTGGCCGAGGGCTATTGGGAGGACGTCGGCACGCACGAGAGCTACGTCAAGGCACAAGCCGACGTACTCGAGGGCAAGGTCCAGGTCGAGATGGACGGCTTCGAGATCTCGCCCGGCGTGTGGGTGGCCGAGGGCGCCGAGGTGAGCCCCGACGCCGTGCTCCGCGGGCCCCTGTACATCGGGGACTACGCCAAGGTCGAGGCCGGTGTGGAGATCCGCGAGCACACGGTCGTCGGGTCCAACGTCGTCGTCAAGAGCGGGGCCTTCCTGCACAGGGCCGTCATCCACGACAACGTCTACATCGGGCCCCACAGCAATCTGCGCGGCTGCGTCATCGGCAAGAACACCGACATCATGCGGGCCTCCCGGATCGAGGACGGCGCCGTCATCGGTGACGAGTGCCTGGTCGGTGAGGAATCGATCATCCAGGGGAACGTGCGCGTCTACCCCTTCAAGACGATCGAGGCGGGCGCCTTCGTCAACACGTCGGTGATCTGGGAGTCCCGCGGTCAGGCGCATCTGTTCGGCGCCCGGGGCGTCACCGGCATCCTGAACGTGGAGATCACGCCCGAACTGGTGGTCCGGCTCGCCGGCGCGTACGCCACGACCCTGAAGAAGGGGGCGACGGTCACCACGGCGCGTGACCACTCCCGTGGTGCGAGAGCGCTCAAGCGGGCCGTGATCTCGGCGCTCCAGGCCAGCGCGATCAACGTGCGCGACCTGGAGAACGTACCCCTGCCCGTGGCCCGGCAGCAGACGGCGCGGGGCAGCGCCGGCGGGATCGTGCTGCGGACCTCGCCGGGAGTGCCGGACTCGGTCGACATCATGTTCCTGGACGAGCGCGGGGCCGACCTCTCGCTCCAGCAGCAGCGCAAGCTGGACCGCGTGTACGCGCGCCAGGAGTACCGGCGGGCGTTCCCGGGCGAGATCGGCGACCTCCAGTTCCCGGGCAGTGTGTTCGACGCCTACACGGGCTCGCTGCTGCGCGGGGTCGACACGACCGGAATTGCTGATTCCGGACTCAAGGTCGTCGTGGACGCCTCCAACGGCAGCGCCGGACTGGTGCTGCCCAGCCTGCTGGGCAGGCTCGGCGTGGACGCCCTGACGATCAACCCGGGGCTCGACGAGTCCAGGCCGACGGAGACCGCGGAGTCCCGGCGGGCCGGACTGGTGCGGCTCGGGGAGATCGTGGCCTCGGCGCGGGCGGCGTTCGGCGTGCGGTTCGACCCGGTGGGAGAGCGGATCTCCCTGGTGGACGAGCGCGGCCGGATCATCGAGGACGACCGGGCGCTGCTGGTGATGCTCGACCTGGTGGCCGCGGAGAAGCGCAGCGGCAAGGTGGCCCTGCCGGTGACCACGACCCGCATCGCCGAGCAGGTGGCGGCGTACCACGGGACGCAGGTGGAGTGGACGACGACGTCGCCCGACGACCTGACGCGGGTGGGCCGGGCGGAGAACACGATCTTCGGCGGGGACGGCCGGGGCGGGTACATCGTTCCGGAGTTCAGCAGCGTGTTCGACGGGTCGGCGGCCTTCGTCCAGCTGATCGGGCTGGTGGCGCGGACGCAGCTCACCCTGAGCCAGATCGATGCGCGGATACCGCGAGCCCATGTACTCAAGCGGGACGTGCCGACCCCGTGGGCCGTGAAGGGGCTCGTGATGCGGCGGGGCCGCTCCCGGGACCAGCGCGCCGAGGGCGGCGCACTCGGCGTCGGGCAGGGCCTTGTCAGCGGCGCCCCAGCCCCACCAGGAGCGGTGGGGCCGGGTCGGGGCGAGAGGGGCGACGGACACGGTCTCGGCCATGGCGATATAACCCTTCGGTAATTTACCGCTTGGTAATTTACTCCACCGTATAGTTCGCCTCATGGACTCCACAAGCGCCGGCTCCGCACCCGGCACCCCGCTGCCGCCGACGACGACTCCACCGGGCCGGCGCCGGGGCCGGCCGGCGGGGACGAAGGGCGTACCGCGCGCCGAGCGCGAGGAACAGATCCTCGCCGCCGCGACGGAGGAGTTCGGCCGCCACGGCCACGCGTCCGCCTCGATGGCCGCGATCGCCCGGCGGGTGGGCGTGACGAAGCCGATGCTCTACGCCTATTTCGATTCGAAGGACGGGCTCTACCTCGCCTGCCTCGAACACATCGCCGCCCGCGTCATCGCGGCCAACGCAGCCGCGCTGGCGG
>NZ_JBHYVA010000561.1:0-2068 GCF_042750055.1 Streptomyces sp. NPDC059456 | reverse complement strand
TTTTCTATCTCTCTTTTCGTCTCGCGCACCGACCCCCCCCCCACCCCCCCCCCCCCCCGCCCCGCCCCGCCCCCCCCCCCCCCCCGCGCCCGCCCGCCCCGCCCCCCCCGGGCCGCCGGCGACCAGCGGCTCCCCCACGCGGTCCTCACCGGGCTCTTCACGGCCCTCGAAGAACGGCGCCACGCCTGGTTCGTCCTCTACGACAGGACCCTGCCGCCCGGATCCGAACTGCGCCTCGCCGCCCAGCGGCACCGCGAGGCCATCGACGGACTCGCCGCGACGGGCACCGCGGCGCTGCTGAGCGGCCTGGGCAACGAGGACCCCCTCGACGCCGACACCCTCAAGCACGTGTGGACGGGAACGGTCAGCGCCCTGATGGGCTGGTGGATCGCCCACCCCGACCAGTCCGCCCGGGACATGAGCGCCCGCTGCGCCCGCCTCCTCGGGGCCGTCCGCGGCGGCTGACGGCCGGGCCGGTTCGGCGGTCAGCCGCCCTGGACCACCGGAGGGTTGAGGCGGGCGAAGCCCGGCTGGCGGTGGTAGGGGAAGTAGGGATAGGGGGCCGGGCGGGCGCTGGCCCCGTCGAGCCGTGCCATCTGCTCCGGGGTGAGCGTCCAGCCCACGGCCCCGAGGTTCTGGCGCAGTTGCTCCTCGTTGCGGGCGCCGATGATGACGGAGGACACGGTCGGCCGCTGCAACAGCCAGCGCAGGGCGATCTGCGGGATCGCCTTCCCGGTCTCCCGTGCGATCTCGTCCAGGGCGTCGACCACGCGGTGGAGGTGTTCCTCCTCCACGGGCGGCGCGAAGTCGGCGGTGTCGTGCAGCCTGCTGCCGGCGGGCAGGGGCCGGCCCCGGCGGATCCTGCCGGTGAGCCGTCCCCAGCCCAGGGGGCTCCAGACGATCGCGCCGAGCCCCTGGTCGAGGCCGAGCGGCATCAGCTCCCATTCGTAGTCACGGCCGATGAGGGAGTAGTAGACCTGGTGGGCGACGTAGCGCTCGCGGCCGTGGCGGTCCGCGGCGGCGAGGGATTTCATCGCCTGCCAGCCGGAGAAGTTGGATACGCCGAGGTGACGGATCTTCCCGGCCCGGACCAGGTCGTCCAGGGTGGAGAGCGCCTCTTCCACGGGGGTTCCGGCGTCGAAGGCGTGCAGCTGGAAGAGGTCGATGTGGTCCGTGCCGAGGCGGCGCAGCGCCTTGTCGACGGAGGTGATCAGGCGGGAGCGCGAGGTCCCCGCGTCCCCCGGGGCGTCGCTCGTGGGCAGGCCGGCCTTGGTGGAGATGAGCACCCGGTCGCGGCGGCCCTTGAGAGCGGCTCCGAGCACTTCCTCGGACGCACCGTCGGAGTAGACGTCGGCGGTGTCGAACAGGGTGATCCCGGCGTCGATGCAGATGTCGACCAGCCGACGCGCCTCCGCCACCCCGGTGTTGCCCCAGGCCCCGAAGAGCGGCCCCCGGCCACCGAAGGTGCCGGCGCCGAAGCTGAGCGCCGGAACCTGAAGCCCTGACGCACCCAGTCGCCTGTACTCCATGACGAATCCCCTCTCACGCACCCAGCTAATGGGGCTGTGGTTCCGTTAAGATGCCCCGAGCGTAGCAAGATGCGCGACTTAATGGAACTGGAGTCCCGTTATGGAGTTCACGGAAGCCGAGTCCGACCCGGGGGCCACCCGGCCCGGAGGGCGTACGGCGCGGGTGCGGGCGGCCGTGCTGGACGCCACCGCCGACGTGCTGGCCGAGCAGGGCTTCGCCCATCTCGACCTGACCGACATCGCGCGCCGCGCGGAGGTCGGGAAGACGACCGTCTACCGCCGCTGGGGCACGGCCACCGGGCTCGTGGCCGACCTGCTGCTGGACATGGCACAGCAGTCCGTGCCGCGCACGGAGACGGGTTCGCTGCTCGGGGACCTGACGGCCAACGCCCGTCTGGTGCAGCGCACGCTGGCCGACCCGCGGCAGGGGGCCCTGTTCAAGGCGGTGATCGCGGCGGCCGGCTGTGACGCGAAGGCGGCGCAGGCCCTGTACGGCTTCTACGCGGCCCGCGTCGGGGAATGGGCGCCGTGCGTCGAGG
>NZ_JBHYVA010000560.1:0-5764 GCF_042750055.1 Streptomyces sp. NPDC059456 | reverse complement strand
CCGGCCCCAGAGCACGACGGCACGGGCCAGCGCCGCCGCGTCGGCCACGGCCGCGGCCTCGTCGGCCGGTCGGCCCGCGGCCAGTTCCTCCCGCAGCGCCCGCTCCCGTACGGCTGCGTGCAGGTAGGGGCTGACCGTGAGGATCCCGTCGTGGATGTCCGACTCGCGCTGGGTCAGCCGGATCTCGATGGGCGTCCAGGGGCCACCGGCCAGGTCGATGCTGTGCCGCGTCGCCGCCCGCAGCTCACGGGAGAGCGGGCGGAGCCGGACGTACCGGCTCCACATGTCCCACTGGCCCGTGACGTGCTGGGCGATGAGCGGCAGCACGAACCCCGTCGCGACCAGGAGCGCGGACACCGAGGCGAACGCCGGCGCGATCTCGGCGCTGAGGACGTCCCAGTCGCCGCCGGCCCAGCGCGCCCCGATCGCGCTGAACTTCGCGATGTCGTAGAGGAGGTTCAGCACGTATCCGGACGCGATCAGCGTCAGCCCCGCGCGCAGCGGCCCGTGGACCTGGCGCGCCCACCGCCGGCACAGCACCGTCATGGTGACCGCCGCGGTGGTGTGGGCCGTGAGGTAGAGGAGGATCATCTCCCTGAGGTACGGCGTGGACGCGTAGTACGTGTCCAGGTCGCGCAGGCGTTCCACGGGGGCGTCACCGAGCGCGAACAGCACGTTGATGGCCGCGATCACCGCGAGCGTGACCATGGTGCACAGGCGCGACCGCCGGCGCGTCCGCTCCGCGTCCCGCGGACCGCTGCTCCACCGGAAGATGAGCACGATGTTGGCCCCCGAGAAGGCCGTGAGCAGGGAGAACACCACCGGCGCGGCGGCGTTGGGGATCCCCGTGAACCGGTTGACCGCGACCAGGGTGGGGATCGCGGTGAACCCGAACACGGCGGTGGCCAGGACGAGGAGGGTCACGACGGACCGCAGGAGTTCGTCGCGGGGGTTGCGGTACAGGGCGGGGGCCTTGAGGGCCGCCGCCACGAGCAGCAGGGCGCCGGGCAGGTAGAAGCCCAGTCCGTTCGAGTCGTTCACCGCACGCGCTCAGCGGCTCAGCTCGTCGAGGTGCCGGTACAGGGCCGCGTGCCCTTCGGCGGTGGGGTGGACGCCGTCGACGAGCAGTCCGGCGTTCCCGCGCAGCGGCTCCCACAGGTCGAGGTGGTCGACGTGGTTCTCCTCGCACCAGGCCCGCATGGCCGCGCGCAGGGCCAGTACGCGCGCCCGGGTGAAGCACAGACCCTCGTAGTCGTGGGTGCGCTCCTCGTCGATCCACGTCGGTCCCGCGACGACGAGCCGCGCGTTGTGGTCGAGCGCCGCGGCGGCCAGCGCGTCGAGACGGTCCGTGACGTGCACCGGCTCGTCGAACAGGGCCTGCGGGGAACCGGCCGGCAGGGCGGAGTCGTTGATCCCCGCGGCGACCAGGAGCGTGTCGGGCCGACGGGGGCCCAGCAGTGCGGGCGTCTGCTCGCTGACGTCCGCCAGGGTGATGCCCGGAATGGCCAGGTTGAACAGCCGGTGCTCGGCCTCGTTCCGTGCGATATGGGAGGCCGCCAGGCGCCCCGCCCATCCTCCCCGCGGGTCGCAGCGCCCGTAGGCGATGCTGTCGCCGACGATCACGATGCGCTGGGCCGAGCGCAGCGGCTTCGCGTCCAGGTACGCCCAGACGCTCTCCCCGGAGGTGAGCACGACCCGGCGGCGGGCGTAGTCGTCGACCTCGTAGGCGTCGGCGGCGGCGAGTTCCCGGTCGGTCAGGTGCAGGACGGCGCCCTCGACGGCGGAGCCGAGCTTCCGTTCCAGGATCAGGTGGACGTCGAGCCCGCTCGCGGCGATCACGGCCGGGTCGGTGATCGGCAGGGGCCGGGTGGTGTAGCCGGCCAGCGACGCCGGGGAGGTGGGCACCGTCCGGCCGAAGAGAGCGGTCTGCACCTGTTCGTCCCTCAACGTACCGAAGGAGAACAGGATGTGGGGGCGGGTTTCGGTCACTGAGCCGCATGGCCTTTCTTGAAACAGTTGATCAACTCACCCTAGCGGCCACCCCCGGACGACCGAACCGGACCCCGCCCAAGGCCCGTTGGCCCCGGCCGGCCGCCGTCCACCGCCCGCTCCCGACCCGGCTGACGGGGCCTCGGCTAGGTTGGGGCCATGAGCGACAGCACTGCCTTGGGCGAGTTCCTCAGAGCACGGCGCGAAGCCCTCGGACCGCAGGACGTGGGACTGGCCGCGCACGGCCGGCGGCGGGTGCCGGGGCTGCGCCGGGAGGAAGTGGCCCTGCTGGCGGGCGTCAGCTCCGACTACTACATGCGCCTGGAACAGGGCCGGGAGACCAGCCCCTCACCCCAGGTCCTCGACGCGCTCGCCGCCGCCCTGCGGCTCGACGAAGCGGCCCGCCACCACCTGCGCAGACTGCCCCGTGCCGCCCGGGGGCGCCACGACACCCCCACCGACCACGACGCCGTCGGCGCGCACCTGCCGGGCCTGCTCGACAGCTGGCCCGACACCCCCGCCTTCGTCCTGGGACCGGCCCTGGACGTCCTGGCGCACAACACCCTCGCCGCCGCCCTGCACAGCGGATTCGAGAGGTTCGACAACCTGGCCCGCATGGTCTTCCTCGACCCGGCCGGGCGTGCGTTCCACCGCGACTGGGAGCGGGCCGCGCACTCCTGCGCCGCGGAGCTCCGCGCCGCCTACGGACACGACCCCGGTTCCCCGCGGATCACCGAGGTCGTCGACACGCTGCGCGCCCGGAGCCCGGAATTCGCCGGGCTCTGGGCACGGCACGACGTGCGGGGCAAGACGCACCGCACCAAGCACCTCGTGCACCCCGAAGCCGGCGCTCTGGAGATCGAGCTCTCGGCCTTCACCGTCAACGGCGCCCCGCACCGGCAGCTGGTCGTCTACCGGGCCGAGCCCGCGAGCGCCACCGCGGCGGCCTTCACGGAACTGCGCTCCGGGACCGGGCGCGGGGCGCTCCAGGGCAGCCGCGCCTCCTGATCCTGGGTGCGCCGCACCCGGGAAAACGGCGACCTGGTTGCCGCGGCGGCCGCGGCCGACGCTGGTGGCGCACAGCGGTGCGTGCCCGCCCGGCCGTCACCGCCCCGCTTCCCAGCGCCGGAGAGAAGACCCCGTGACCCGCGTGACCCCCGTGACCCGCATGACCGTCCACGACACCACCAGCGCCGCCGCCCTCGACCTGATCCGCCGCCGGCCCGCCGACCGGCGGCGCATCCTGTTCACCGGCGCGACCCTCGTCACCATGGACCCCGCACTCGGCACCGTCGACCGCGGCGACCTGCTCGTCGAGGGCGACACGATCGCCGCCGTCGGGCACGGCCTCGAGGCAGCCGACGCCGTGACCGTCGACGCCACCGGGACGATCCTCACCCCCGGCTTCGTCGACACCCACCGGCACGCCTGGCAGGCCCAGCTGCGCCGGATCATGCCGGACGTCGACGACCTCGGCGGCTACGTCAGGTCCACCCTGGCCGGCCACGCCACCGTCTACCGGCCCGAGGACATGTACACCGGCACCCGGCTGGCGGCCCTGACCGCGATCGACAGCGGCATCACGACGATGCTCGACTTCTCCCACAACTCCCGCACCCGCGAGCATTCCGACGCCGCGATCCGCGCCCTCCTCGACACCGGAATCCGCGGGGTGCACGCCTCCATGGGCCCGCACTTCGGCGACTGGGACCGGCAGTGGCCCGCCGATCTGACCCGCCTGCGGAGCGAGTACTTCAGCAGCGACGACCAGCTGCTGACCCTGCGCCTCGCGGCCCTCGCCACCGACGAGATCGCCGGCCCCGCGCTCGCCTACGGGCCCGGACTCGCCCGCACCGCCGCGGACCTGGGCATCGGCGTGAGCGTCGACGCCGTCTTCGGCACCACCTCCTCGGAGGCCGTGCTGCGCTGGGCGAAGGACGGCATCCTCGGTCCCGGTGTCACCCTCATCCACGCCACCGGGCTCACCCCCGGGGCATGGCGCGCCATGGGCGAGACCGGCACGACCGTGGCCCTCGCCCCCACCTCCGACGCGCAGATCGGCCTGGAGACCGCGGTTCCCGCCGTCGACGAGGCGCTGTCCGCAGGCATCCGGCCCGGCCTGAGCATCGACGTCGAAGTCGCCCTGGCCGGCGACATGTTCACGCAGATGCGGACGCTGCACGCCATCCAGCGGATGCGTGCCGTCAACTCCGCGTACGGCAGCGACCGGCAGCCCCCCCGCATCACCACCCGCGACGTCCTGGACTTCGCCACCCTCCAGGGCGCGCACACCAACGGACTCGCCGCCGTCACCGGCTCGCTCACCCCCGGCAAGCGGGCCGACCTGCTCGTCGTCCAGGCCGAGGACCTGAACAACATGCCGCTCAACGACCCGATCGGCACCGTCGTACTGGGCTGCGACGCACGCAACATCAGCACCGTCCTGATCAACGGTGAGCCCCGCAAGTGGAACGGACAGGTCCTGGACGTCGACCTGCCCGCGCTGCGCCGCGAGGTCCACGCCTCGCGCACGTACGTACTGGGGGCCCGCACATGACCGAGGTCTGCCCCTTCCGCCAACCCGCGTGCCATCATGTCGAGTTGTGGCTGAGGGGGAGGCTATGGCGAATACCGCGATCCGCGTGCGCCTGACGCAGGGTGCGAGCGAGGGCGACGTCGGGGCGCTGAAGGCGTGGCTCGAACGGGAGCAGAAGCTCGAAGCGCTCAGGAACAGCGGCGGGCTGGAGATCCACGAACGCGCGGGGGCGCAGGACGGGCCGGCCAGCCCGATGGGTGCCGGGATGGACATCATGCTGGTCCTGATCGGAGCGGCGGCGCCCAGACTGTTCGACGAGGTGTTCGAGCAGGTGAAGAGCGGTGTCCGCGCCTGGCGCGAGAACCGCCGCGCCGTGGAACGCGGCGAACCCCCAGAGGTCGACGTCACGCCCGGCGGCGACGGGAGATAGCCCGGTGGCGCGCTTCGACCCGCGCGGGAAAGCGAACCGGGCACTGCTCGTCGGAGTGCCCGAGTACGACTTCAAACAACCCGGCCACCCCTTCGGGGTGTCGGGAGACCTTCCGGCGGTCGAACACAACCTCGCAGCACTGGAACGGGCGCTGCGCGCGGGCGGGTTCTTCACGCAGGACGGGATCACCGTCACCCGGCCGCGCACCGTGGACGAGTTCGACCGGCACCTGGACACCGCCGTGGAGGAGGCCGACGGGCTGCTCCTGCTCTACTTCTCCGGCCACGGCGCGGTCCCCAGCACGGGGGACGAGCTCTGGATGCTGATGCGGCGGGCGACGGTCGTGCCGGGCACCGAGTCCGTGTTCCGCGGCGGCGTGCCCTGGAAGAGCGTCCTCACGGTGCTGTCCCGTGCCAGGGCGGAGCAGGTCGTCGTCATCCTCGACTGCTGCTACGCGGGCAACGCGTCGGCGGCCTGGGACGCGCTCGGGGCCGCCCAGCGGCAGCGGACCTCGCTGCTGATGGGGGTCCAGGCCAACAACCGCATCGACGCGGGCGACGGTGACGCCCCCACCCCGTTCACCGGACGACTCGTGCGCCTCCTGCACGACGGCCTCACCGGACACGGCGGCGACGTCGGCTTCGGCGATCTCGCCGACGGACTCAGGGCCCACATGTCCGCACACCACGTGACGCTGCGCGAGCCCCCCGAGCCGTGGGAGCCGCAGAGCCGCTCGGCCACCACGCGCGCAGACGTCCTGCTCGCCACCCCACCCGTCCCCTCGCCGGGCGCGCCCCCGCCGCGGCCGG